>NZ_JBEOZU010000086.1:0-39462 GCF_040298185.1 Streptomyces sp. NPDC001634
TACAACCCCATTGGTTACAAACACCCCCCACGGGTGGTTTTTTAAATAAAAAGTTTTTGTTAACAACAGTTTTTAACACACCCCCGCGGTGGCCGCCCCGGCCGCCGCGTCATGACGATCCCCGCGCCGAGCCGCCGCGGCTTCCTCGGCGGCGCAGCGGCCCTGTTGCTGGTGCCGGGCGCGAGCGGACTGCTCGTGCCCGGCACGGCACGGGCCCAGGACGACGCCACCGTCACCAGACCCTTCACCCACCCCGGACTGCTGCACAGCGCCGACGACCTCGCATGTATGAAGGCCGCCGTCGCCGCCAAGGAATCCCCCGTCCACGACGGCTACCTCGCGCTCGCAGCCCATGCGCGCTCATCTGCGTCGTACACCATCCAGAACACCGGCCAGATCACCTCCTGGGGCCGCGGGCCCACCAACTACCAGAACCAGGCCGTCGCCGACTCCGCCGCGGCCTACCAGAACGCGCTGATCTGGGGCATCACCGGCGACCGCGCGCATGCCGACAAGGCCCGGGACATCCTCAATGCCTGGTCGCAGTCCCTGCAGACGATCACCGGGGCCGACGGCCCGCTCGGCGCCGGCCTGCAGGCCTTCAAGTTCGTCAATGCGGCGGAACTGCTGCGGCACACCGGCTACGACGGCTGGAGCGACGCGGACATCGCACGCTGCGAGCGCTCCTTCCTCGATGTCTGGTATCCCGCTGTCTCCGGCTACATGCTCTACGCCAACGGCAACTGGGATCTGACGGCTGTTCAGACCATTCTGGCCATCGGCGTGTTCTGCGAGGAATCCACGCTCTTCGAGGACGGCCTGCGCTTCGCCGCCGCCGGTGCGGGCAACGGCAGCGTCCGCCACCGCATCGTCACCGACGCGGGCCAGGGCCAGGAGAGCGGCCGCGACCAGGGCCACGAGCAGCTCGCCGTCGGACTGATGGGAGACGCCGCCCAGGTCGCCTGGAACCAGGGCGTGGACCTGTGGGGCTTCGACGACAACCGTATCCTCGCCAACTTCGAGTACGCCGCCCGCTACAACCTCGGCGGCGACGTGCCCTTCGTCCCCGACCTCGACCGCACCGGCAAGTACATCAAGACCGTCGTGTCGGACAAGCAGCGCGGCACACTGCCGCCGATCTACGAGATGGCGTACGCGCACTACGCGGGCGTACGCGGCCTCGACACCCCGTACACGAAGAGCGCCGTCTTCCGCGGCACCGGCGGCGCCAGGGCGATCGAGGGCAGCAACGACGACCTGCCGAGCTGGGGCACGCTCACCTATGCCGGGGCGAAGGCCCCCTCGCCGGGCGTGCCGGCCGCACCCGCCGGGGTCACCGCGGCCGGCGACGACCACGCCGTCACCGTGGCCTGGCTGCCCTCCGCCTGGGCGACCTCCTACACGGTCGGCCGGGCCACCAGGCCCGAAGGACCGTTCGAGAAGGTCGCAGAAGGTGTCGAGGAGCCGCGGTACACGGACCGGGACGTGCACCCGGGCCGGACCTACCACTACGGAGTCACCGCCGTCAACTCCCTCGGTACGAGCGGAGGTTCCGCCCGGACGACGGCGACCGCCGGACTCCCGGGGCCCTGGTCGACCCAGGACGCAGGGGACGTGAGGATCCCCGGCTCCGGGGCCTTCGACGGCGAGCGCTTCGTACTGGAGGCGAGCGGCACCGCGGACACCTACCGTCTGGCCCACCTGCCCCTGCACGGGGACGGCACCGTCACGGCCCGGATCGTGTGGCCGCTCAGCTCGCAGTACTCCAAGACCGGCGTCACCCTGCGGGCCTCGCTCGACGCCGACGCCGCGCACGCCTCCATGCTGATCCAGGGCCTGCCGCTGCACACCTGGAGCGGCGTGTGGACCGTACGGCCCACGGCGGGGGCATCCGTCTCCGCCACCGGCAGCACCCCCGTGCCGCCGACCCAGCAGCAGGCCATCACCACGAGCGCCGCCTTCCCGATCTCCGGCCTCGGCGAGCTGCCCGCATCGGCGACACCGCTCGAGGCACCGTATGTCGAGGGCGCGGGCGACGGCTACCGGCTGCGCACCCCGTACTGGGTGCGGGTGACCCGCAAGGGCGCCCGCTGCACCGGCGCCATCTCCCCGGACGGTATCCGCTGGACCGAGGTCGGCTCCAGCGAGGTCGAGCTGGGGAACACCGCTTACGCGGGACTCGCCCTCACCTCCTGCCTGGGTGTCGACGCGTCGTACGCCGAGACCGGCACCGGCGCCTTCGACAACGTCAGCGTGACGTCTGAGGACGGCGACGTCTGGCGCGTACCGCGCCCCACGCGCACCGCCACCGACCTGCGGGCCACCACCGGGGCCGATGCCGTCGAGCTGGCCTGGAGCGATCCGGACCCTTCGGCCCGGTACACGGTGCTGCGGTCCACCGGCGCCGACGGCCTCTACGAGACGATCGCGACCGGCACCGGCCCGGTCGGCTTCGGCACCCGAATCCGGTACGTGGACGCCACCGGTGCACCGGGTACGACGTACCACTACAAGGTTGCCAAGACCAACTGCGCCGGTCGGGGGCCGCTGTCGCAGTCCGCCGCCGCGTCGATGCCCACGCCGTCCATGCCGCAACTCACCTCGTCCACCACGGCGTTCGCCAACCAGGGCGCCGCGTTCAGCTGTCTGCTACGGGCCGAGCACGAGCCCGTGCGGTTCACCGCGGACGGGCTGCCCAAGGGCTTGCGCGTCCACAAGCGCACCGGTCTGATCTCCGGAACGTCCGCCGAAACCGGGGAGTTCACGGTCACGACCACCGCCGGCAACGCATCCGGGACCGCGTCCGGCACGTTGACCCTCACCGTCGGCACACCCCCGCCCGACCCCTGGGCGTACGGGGACCTCGGCGACCCGGTCCTGGGCGACCGGCTTTTCGGGACCCTGGGGGTGGTGGCGATCCGGACGCCCGGCAGTACGTCCTACGACGACGGGACCTTTACGGTCCGCGGCGCGGGCGTCGACCTCACGGTCAACGGCCAGGGAATGACAGGCCAGTTCGTACGGCAGCCGGTCACCGGCGACTGCGGGATCACCGCACGGCTGGTCTCCCGCACCGGCGCCACCGCCGACCGGGTCGGCCTGCTCATGGCCAAGTCCCTGTCGCCGTTCGACCAGGCCGCCGGAGCGATCGTCACGGGCGGGACCACCGCGCAGCTCATGCTCCGCACCACCGTGGCCGGTGCCTCCGCCTTCTCCGGCACGACGACTGTCCGCCTGCCTCTGCTGCTGCGGCTGAAGCGCACCGGTACCGCCTTCGCCGCGGCCGTCTCCACCGATGACGGCGCCACCTGGACCGGCCTTGCCTCCGGCGAGGTCCCGGGATTCGGTGACGCCCCTTACCACGTGGGCCTCGTGGTCTGCTCCCGCAGCCCACTGGCCCTCGGCACCGCCCGGTTCGACGAGGTGAGCATCACCACGATCTAGATCCCCCCACGGATTGGAGATGCACAGCGATGAGCCGCCGCGAACGTCCCCCCGCATCGGTCCGGCGGGAAGAGGTGAGCCGCCGTGGTCTGCTGCAGACCGCGGGCGGGCTCATCGCCGCTCTCGCCCTCGGTGCCTCGGCCGCCGCCACGAAGGCGGACGCGGCACCGGCGACCTTCACCCACCCCGGCATGCTGCACAACGCGGGCGACATCAACCGGGCCAAGGTCAGGGTCGCCGCGGGCAACGACCCCTGGCTGTCGGGCTGGAACAAGCTGATCGCCAATTCCCACTCACATTCCACCTGGACGCCCAACCCGCAGACGACCGTCATCCGCGGCGGCACGGGCGAGAACTACGGCATCCTCTACAACGACATCGCCGCCGCCTACCAGAACGCCCTGCGCTGGAAGGTCGCCGGCACGAGCGCGAACGGCGACTGCGCCGTACGGATCCTCAACGCCTGGTCCGCCAGGCTCACCACCGTCACCGGCAACGCCGACCGGTTCCTCGCCGCCGGGATCTACGGCTGGCAGTTCGCCAACGCCGCCGAACTCATGCGCGGCTACAGCGGGTTCGATCTCACGGCGTTCAAGGACATGATGCTGAACGTCTTCTACCCGCTCAACAAAAGCTTCCTGACCAACCACAACGACGCCTGCATCACCAACTACTGGGCCAACTGGGACCTGTGCAACATGGCGTCGGTGATGGCGATCGGGATCCTGTGCGACGACGGCGCCAAGTACGACCAGGCCGTCACGTACTTCAAGTCCGGCGCGGGCAACGGCTCCATCGGGCACGCGGTGCCGTACCTCTACACCGACGCGAGCGGTTACGGACTCGGTCAGTGGCAGGAGTCCGGCCGTGACCAGGGGCACAGCGTCATGGGCATGGGCCAGATGGGCGCGATCTGCGAGATGGCCTGGAACCAGGGCGACGACCTCTACTCGTACGACGGCCGACGGTTCATGAAGGCGGCCCAGTACGTCGCCAAGTACAACCTGGGCAACGGCGTCCCGTTCACCACGTACACCTGGGGCAGCGGCCAGAACTGCGCCCAGCAGTCACAGACCGTGATCTCGTCCACGTCTCGTGGCCAGGTCCGCCCCGTGTGGGCGATGCTTCACTACCACTACAACCGGCGGCTGTATCTCGACGACAAGTACATCGCCCAGATGGCCTTCTCGGTGGCTCCCGAGGGCGGCGGCGGTGACTACGGCTCGACCAGCGGCGGCTACGACCAGCTGGGCTTCGGCACGCTGATGTACGCCAAGTAGGGCCCGGGAAACCGGGTGACGCACGGGCCCGCCGCCCTCTGCTCCGACGGCGGGCCCGTATCCGTGTCAGCTTCTGGGCGCAGCGACCGAGGCGCGGACGACGACGTGCGTGCCCAGCAGCAGGTGTTCGTCCGGATCGCCCGGGGAGCGGCCGAGAACCGTACGGACGGCGAGCCGGCCCAGCTCCTCGTGAGGTACATGGACCGTCGTCAGCGGGGGGTACAGGTCCCGTGCGAACGGGATGTCGTCGTACCCCGCCAGCGAGACGCCGTCGGGGACGCGTAGACCCGCCTCGTGCAGAGCGGTGAGCGCGCCCGCCGCCACCATGTCCGTGGCGGCCATGACGGCCGTGAACTCCAGCCCCCGCGCCAGGGCTTCGCGCATCAGCCGGTGGCCCGACGCCCGGGTGAAGTCGCCGGACATGATCAGCGCCGGGTCCGGTTCCAGCCCGCGGGCCTGGTGCGCGGTCCGGTAGCCGCGCTCCCGGCCCCGGGCCGTGGCGTTGTCCGCCTCGCCGCCGAGGAAGAGGATCCGCCGGTGGCCCTGGGCGAGCACATGGGAGCACAGGGCGTGGGCGCCGCCCTCGTTGTCGTACTCGATGACCGTCACCGGCGTCCCCGGCGCCAGCGGAGGGCGTCCGCACAGCACGAGCCGCGACCCGGCCGAGGCCAGCAGATCCGCGATCCGTGCCATGCGGTCCCGGTTCTCGGGTGTGTCACCGGTGCCGCCGACGAGGATCACGGCCTTCGTGCGCTGGGCACGCATCATCTCGATGAAGTCCAGCTGGTGTTCGGGATCGCCGTCCGTGCTGCACACCAGGCACAGATGGCCAAGGCGGCTCGCCTCGCGCTCCACACCGTGCGCCATGTGCGCGAACGACGGCCCGGTGATGTCGTCGAGGACGAACGCCAGGGTCGGCGTGCCCACGCCCGCGACGGCCTTGGCACGCGCGTCGGCCACGTAGTCCAGCTCCCGGACCGCCCGCATCACCCGGCTGCGGGTCGCCGCGCTCACCGGGTACGCGCCACCGAGCACACGGGAGACCGTCGATGCGGACACCCCCGCGCGGGCGGCGACGTCCCGGATGGTGTGCCGTCCCTCGGAGCCGTCGCGGCTCTTCCTGGTCAAGACCCCCGCCCCTCCTGTGCCGATGACGGCGCCGCCCGCCCTCCGGACGTGCGGCAACGCTCATGGCAACCGGTTCCCGAGCGGGAGGCTAGCAGCGGTGGAACGGCACGGGCAGGGGAACGGAGGAGCGGTCCGTGAGAGGGTGACGGAGAACCGCGTAAGGGATGCGGATGCGGGCGAGGGCAGTGTTCCCTAGCGTGGCAGGCGTCGTTGGCTCCGCGAGGAGGGACCTGTCATGACCGTGCCCCGGATCGTGATCGTAGGCGGCGGATTCGCCGGGATGGAGACCGCACGCAAACTGGAGCGGATCCTCAAGCCCGAAGAGGCCGCCCTGAAACTCGTGACCCCCTACCCCCACCAGCTCTATCTGCCCCTGCTCCCGCATGTCGCGTCAGGGATCCTCACCCCGCAGTCGGTCGCGGTCTCCCTGCGCCGTCTGCTGCGCCGTACGATCGTCGTGCCCGGCGGGGCGGTCGGCATCGATCCCGCTGCCAAGGCCGTGGTCGTGCGGAAGATCAACGGCGAGACGACCGTCGAGCGCTACGACTATCTGGTGCTGACGCCCGGCAGTGTGACGCGGCAGTTCGACATCCCCGGGGTGGCCCAGCACGCGGTCGGCATGAAGACGCTCGCCGAGGCGGCCTGGGTCCGCGACCACGTCATCTCCCAGCTCGACCTCGCGGCGGCGAGCTCCGACCAGTCCGAACGCGAGATGCGGCTGCAGTTCGTGGTGGTCGGCGGCGGCTATGCGGGCACGGAGACCGCCGCCTATCTGCATGACCTCACCACCGCCGCGGTGAAGCGCTACCCGGGCCTGGATCCGGCCATCGTCAAATGGCATCTGGTGGACATCGCGCCCAAGCTCATGCCCGAACTCGGCGACCGGCTGGGTGCGAAGGCCCTCACCATCCTGAAGCGGCGTGGACTGAACATCTCCCTCGGGGTCTCGGTCGCCGAGGCCACACAGGACACCGTCACTCTCACCGACGGCCGCAAGCTGCCGTGCCACACCCTGATCTGGACCGCGGGGGTCGCGGCCAGCCCGCTGATCGCCACGCTGAACGCCGAGACCAACCGCGGCCGGCTGGTGGTCCGGCCCGACCTGACCGTACCGGGCCTGGACGGGATCTTCGCCCTGGGGGACGCCGCCGCGGTGCCCGACCTCGAGAAGGACGGCGACGCGGTGTGCCCGCCGACCGCCCAGCACGCCATGCGCCAGGGCTGGAGGGCGGCGAAGAACGTCGCGGCGGCGCTGCACGGTGCTCCGCTCGCCGACTACCACCACCGGGACCTGGGACTCGTCGTCGACCTCGGCGGCACCCAGGCCGTCTCCAAGCCGGTCGGAGTGGAGCTCACGGGGCTGCCCGCGCAGGTCGTGGCGCGCGGCTACCACCTGGGGGCCCTGCGGACGATTCCGGCCCGGCTGCGCACCCTGACGAACTGGACGCTCAACGCACTGGCGGGTTACGACTTCGTGCGTACCGGCTTCCAGTCCGGCCGCCCGGCCACGCTCCAGGACTTCGAGCGGACGGACGCCTATCTCACCCCGGAAGCGATCGCCTCGTACACGGCCCGGAAGACGACGGACTGACGTCCGATGGCGAGAAGGCCGCCCGGGCCTGCCGTGCGTGCACCCGGGCCGTCCTCTCATGCGCGCATGCACCGGCAGTCGCGCATGCGCCCATGCAGCGGTATTCGCGCATGCACCGGCATTCCCAATTTCTGGAACACGTTCTACGGTGTGCGCCGTCAGGACCGGCCTTGGGGAGCCTGGAGGCGCCGTGCATCTCGACTACACGCCCGAGCAGCAGCGGTTGCGCACCGAGTTGCGCGGCTATTTCGCCGAACTGGTCCCGCCGGGCGCCCACGCCCTCCCCCATAACCCGAAAGGCATGGGAGGTGCCCCCATCGCCGACCCGGCCGCGCAGAAGCGCTTCTACCGCGAGACCATCCGGCGCCTCGGCACGGACGGATGGCTCGGCGTGGGCTGGCCGAAGGAGTACGGCGGACGCGGGCTGACCCCCATGGAACAGTTCATCTTCTTCGACGAGGCCGCCCAGGCCGGCGTACCGCTGCCGCTGATGGCGCTCAACACCGTCGGCCCCACGCTCATGCAGTTCGGCTCCGACGAGCAGAAGGAGTACTTCCTGCCGAAGATCCTCTCCGGCGAGATCGACTTCGCGATCGGCTACAGCGAACCGGCCGCGGGAACGGACCTCGCGTCCCTGAAGACGCGCGCGGTGCGGGACGGCGACGACTACATCGTCAACGGTCAGAAGATCTGGACGACCAACGGCGACACGGCGGACTGGGTGTGGCTCGCCGTGCGCACGGATCCGGACGCCCCGCCGCACAAGGGCATCACCATGCTTCTGGTGCCGACCTCCGACCCCGGCTACTCCTGCACCCTGATCAACACACTCGCCTCGCACGACACCACCGCGAGCTACTACGAGAACATCCGTGTCCCCGTCTCCCGCCGCGTCGGCGAGGAGAACAAGGGCTGGCGGCTGATCACCAACCAGCTCAACCACGAACGCGTCACCCTCGCCGCACATGGCACCATGGCGATCCGTGCCCTGCACGACGTGCAGCGCTGGGCCATGGAGACCAAGCTCGCCGACGGCCGCCGCGTCATCGACCTGCCCTGGGTGCGCCGCCGCCTCGCCCGGACCCACACGAAGCTCGATGCGATGAAGCTCCTGAACTGGCAGATGGTGAACGCGCTCCAGGAGGGCACGCTGACCCCGCAGGACGCCTCCGCAGTCAAGGTGTACGGCTCCGAGGCCCGGCGCGAGGCGTACGCCTGGCTCATGGAGATCGTCGCCGCCGCGGGCGCGCTGAAGGAGGCCTCGGCGGGAGCCGTGCTCCATGGCGAACTGGAGCGCGGCTACCGCTCGGCCGTGATCTTCACCTTCGGTGGCGGGAACAACGAGATCCAGCGCGAGATCATCTCCTGGATCGGTCTGGGGATGCCCCGCGTACGCAGGTGACCCTCTTGTGACGAGGATTTTTAGTTGGCACAAAAGAGGGATAGTTGGCACCGGAATTAGCTGGGACCGAGACCGGTCGGCCGAGCCGTGAAACGGCAGTTGGCGCGGCAAGGGTGGCCCCAATTCACGCTCGAGTGGTTGCCGCCTGCCGGGCCGCGAGTTCTCCGTTGGCGCCGCGTCCGAGGTTCCCCGTGGACGTACACCAGCGGCAGCGGGCGTTCTGGCTGGGACCTTGGAGATGTCGTTCGCGAGTTCCAGGGCGGTGGATGACTGATCCGAGATCCTCGTCGTTCTCGTGCAGGCCGACGGATGCGAGAAGGAAGTGGGTCACGGCCTCGCCGACGGCGAGTGTGTTGAAGGGCATCACGCTGGGTGCGGGTACACCGGGGACGTACCGGGCTTGCTCGCGCTCCGCCTCGGGGTGCCCTTGATGCCCGAGTATGTTCCTCGCCAGGTGGGGGTGGTCTCGTCCGTTATGCGCCTGGTGGGGTTGTCGACCGAAGCGATGTGGATCATGGCTTCGGGGCTGGTGGTGAGGGTTTCGTAGTCGCGGGCGAGACGGCGGTGCATCATGATCCAACCGATACTCCGCTCGACCACCCAGCGTCTTTTCACGACGTGAAACCCGCGGGTATGGCGGTCCGGTGTGCGGCTTGCATGGCGTCCCCAAATGCAGGCAGGCGTAAGGCCCCAGGTAGGAAGGAGCTTCGAGAGGCTGCTCCGACGGCAGGCGTCTCGCGTATCGACCGGTGTGACGGGGGACACTGAGCTGCTCCAGCACGGCTGCTGAGGCGTCGGCGATCCGCTCGCCTGCCGCCGCCAGCAGTCACCCCGGGTGGCGCGAGCACGCTTCGGCATCCGGGAATCAAGCGCCCGCCGACGCCCCTCATCAGAACAGTCAGCCCCGTCGGGCCTCAACCCGCCGGGACCGCGGCTCCTGTGTCGGAGAGTCAGCAGATGCTTTCAGGAGGATAGAGCCTTGACGAGTTCCTCGGCGAGAGGCCCCGAGGACGCCGGGTTCTGGCCCGTGATGAGGTGGCGGTCCGCGACCGTGTAAGGCTCCCAGGCAGGGCCCCGCGAATAGTCGGTGGGCAGCTTTTTCAGCTCGTCCTCCAGCAGCCACTTTGCCTTGTCGGCAAAACCGACACCGGCCTCCTCCTCGTTGCAGAAACCCGTTACCCGGTAGTTCGCGAAGGGCGTGTCGCCGTTCGCGTCACGGGTCGCAAGGAAAGCAGCCGGGGCATGACACACGACGCCGAGGGGTTTGCCGGAGGCAAGTGCCTCCCGCAGGAGCGCCCCAGAATCCGGGTCGACCGAAAGGTCTTCCATCGGGCCGTGGCCTCCGGGGTAGTAGACCGCGTCGTGGTCCTCGAGACGCACGTCCTTGAGGGAGATGGGGTGCCGCAGCTCCTCGGCCTTCTCGATGACGGCCTCTTCCCGGAGGGAGTTTTCCTCGCCACCCGCCATACCGGGCCTCAGGCTCATCGTGTCCACAACGGGAATGACGCCCCCTGGAGTTGCCACGGTGACCTCGTGTCCGGCATCGGTGAACACGGTGTAAGGCGCCACGAACTCCTCGGCCCAGTAGCCGGTGGGGTGCCGATGCCCGTCCTTCAAGGTCCAATAGCTTGCGCCGGTCATCACGCACAGGATCTTGGCCATGGGATGCTCCTCTAAAAGACGTTCACCCGGGGAGGGCGCAGCAGTTTGAGACCTACATAACAAGGATGAGTGGACATCTCGAAATCGGCAACTTGCGGCTGATCGGTGCACGCGTATCATATGTGAGCGTCAAGAAACGGTAATGGAATTCTTGCGCCGAAAAATAGGAGGTGCGCGGGCCCGACAGCAGAACATTTCGGAGGATTGCCATGATCAAACCCTATGGCCCCTACGATTTCATGCCGCCGATCAGGACCTTTTCGTTGACCTCCGATTCCGTGGCCAACGGCGAGCAACTGGCCCGCGAGCAGGTGAGCGGCATCCTGGGAGCAGGCGGATCGGACGTCTCACCGCAGCTGAGCTGGTCCGGCTTTCCCGAGGAGACCCGGAGTTTCACGGTGGCGATGTTCGACCCCGATGTGCCTACCGCTTCGGGCTTCTGGCACTGGGCTGTGGCCAATCTGCCCGCCTCCGTGACCGACCTTCCGGCCGGGGCGGGGGACGGCAGGGATCTGCCGGGTGGCGCGGTGACACTGGCCAACGACGCCGGCTACAGAAGGTACCTCGGTCCGGCAACGCCTCCAGGCAACGGTCCGGACCGCTACTTCCTTGTGGTGCACGCCGTCGACGTGGAAGAACTGGAGGTGTCCGGGACAACGACCCCTGCCTACCTGGAGTTCCTCCTGTTCAGCCACGGACTTGCGAGAGCGACGTTGTACGGCACCTTTGAGCGGGCCTAGCCTGAAGGCGCATGAGGGTCCGTCAGCAAGCCGACGGACCCTCCGTGCAACCACCTCATTTCACTTCTTCCGCATATAGCCCTCGGCGGCGTCGACAATCAGGTTCTTGACCGCCTGCGGGTGGGAAACGAGGGACACGTGCGATGAGTTGATCTCCACTGTCTTACGGGCGTTCGCGCGCTTCGCCTCGAACAGCTCCAAGGCCGGGTTGATCGCCTGGTCCTGCCTGCCGACGAGGACGTATACGGGCTTGTTCCGCCAGGCCGCGCCAGTGAGCTTGTCCGCGAACGCCGACAGCGCGATCGGACGCTGGGTGGCTCCCATGAGGTTGGTCTGGCTGGTGGGCAGGTCGGCGGCGAAGACCTGGTGCAGTTTGTCCGGCCGCACGTAGACGTCCGTGCCGGTGGTGCCGTCACCGTTGCTGAAGGGCACCTGCTTCAGGGCCTTGGTGAGCGGGGCGGCCGGGAACTTCGCGGACAGACTGGAGAAGGACTCTCCCGCGTCCGGCATGATCGCGTTGATGTAGACGAGCGCCTTGACGTTGTCGTTTCCGGCGGCGGCCTGGGAAATCACCTCTCCGCCGTAGGAGTGGCCGACCAGGACGATCGGTCCCTTGACGGATTTCAGGAAACTTGCGAGGTAGGCCGAGTCCTGGGGAATGCCGCGGAGCGGGTTGGCCGGCGCGTCCACCGTGTAGCCGTTCTGCTGGAGCCGCTGCACGACCCCGTTCCAGCTGGACGCGTCGGCGAAGGCGCCGTGGACGAGCACGATGGTGGGCTTCGCCCGGCCGGGATCACCGCTCGGAGCACCGGCCTGCGCCGTTTCGACTGTCAGTGCGGAGGTGATACCCGATACGGCCAGAAGAGCCGCAGCCCATCGGGCCATGTGTACCGTACGGAGGGACTCGCGGGATATTCGCATGCCGGTCCTTCGGTGCGGGGACGTCGGACGACGCCCGGGATTCCATATTCGATGGCACCTGGCGGTTTGTCCCGGTCCAGGGGCCATTCGAGTGAACTCAGAATCTCGCGGCATCACTCCCGCGGACTGTGGCGGACAAGGATTATTCGCCGAATTCCCGGGATGCCGCCGGCGTCGAGGCCGCTTCATCCCGGTGGTTTCAATTTCGTGGGCAACCTGATTTCCGGTGAACACTTCGGAGTCGGGCGTCGACCGTTTTCGAATACGGAGACATATTGGCCGGCGAAGGGTGCAATACATTGTCGGAGAGTGCCAATTCGTTTGCACTCGGGCGCCGTTTGATCAACCCTCGCTGTGCATCTGCCGCGCAGGAAGCCTCTTCGTCTCCCAATCCGGTGGCACGATCACCTCGGGCCGGTGATTGCCGCCGAGCTCCACGCGCACACCCTTGCCGGGCGCGACCGCCCAACCATCGGTTCCCCAGTTGCTCACACCATGTCCTTCCTTGATCAGCGCAGCAGGCCCTGCGCCAGCCAGAGAGTGATCTCGTGCGGGCGGCCCTGCTGGAACATCTGCGGTATGTCCCTGCCGTGCGAGGCGATCTCGTCGGCGATTGTTGTGACGTCCGGCTCCCAGCCGTGCGCCTCCAGCCATGGGGCGGGGGCAGGGCCGGCCCGTCCTGGAAGAAGTTCACGATGCGCCCGATGACCGCGGACTCCGTCTCGTCGACCGTAGCCACATCGTCCTGGCGGGGAGTGCTCTCGAAGTATTCGAGTGCCAGGCGGCTGCCGTGGGTACTCAGGCGCGTCACGGTTTCGATCAGACGGTCGGAGTCCTCGGGCGACAGGTACACGAAGAGCCCCTCGATGAGCCACATGGTGGGTTGGAGGGGATCGAAGTCAGCGCTTGCACCCAGGGGCCGCGCAGGTCGGCGGCGACCGGCCGCCGTCCGCCGCGGGGCGCCAGCCGGGCGGCGTCCATGACCGCTTCCTTGAACTGCAGTACGGGTTCGGTGTCCACCTCGTAGACCGTGGTGTCGGCCGGCAGGCCCAGGCGGACGGCTCGCGAGTCGAATCCAGCCGCGACGATGACCACTTGGCGTATCCCTGCCGCAGCGGCGGCGAGAACGCGTTCGTCATAGAAGCGGGTGCGGACGCCCAGGTAGGTCGCCAGCATGTACCACGCCTCGGTGAGGTCACCGCTGTCCCGGTCGGGCCCGGACCAGCGCCTTGCGAATGGCGCGCCGAGACCAACATGCCGGGACCGACATCACGGGAGATCCGCTAAACGATGTTGAGGTGGTCGAGGAACGGGGTCGCGGCGGACGCGTCGCCCGTGATGCGGCAGTGGTCGCGCCAGGGTTTGCGGGTGGTGGCCCAGGCGATGAAGTCGAGGGCGGTGCTGTGGATCCGGGTGGCGGCGGCGTCCGCACCTGGTGTCACGGTCAGCTGTCCGTCCGGTGCGGTCGCGGGGAGGATCGTGACGGTGGTGGCGCCCGGCCCGGTCAGGTCGAGGACGAGGGGCCGGCCGACGGTGGCGGTGAGTTCGGGCCCCTGCATCTGGGGGAGGCCGGCGAGCATGAACTCGATGGCGGGGGCGACCTGGTCGTCGGTCGGTTCCGGCAGAGTGAACGGGAGCGGGCCGTCTGGGGCGAGCAGGTCGTTGCGCAGGTGGCAGAAGACGTTGAACGCCATGGTGTTCGCCAGGAGATGGCGCGGATACGTCCCGAGTCCGGCCACCTCGACGGGCTCGTCCGCGCCGGGTGGTTCCTGGGCCGCTGCCAGCAGGTCCAGCTGCCGGGGGGTGCTGCGCCGCCACTCGTCGAGGACTTCGGCATGGCTCCAGCCACGGCGTTCGTCCACGCGCAGGTCGTGGTAGCGCTCGCGGTTCTTCGGCAGTGAGGGGTCGGGCGGTGGAGGGTCCACCGCCTCGGAGGCGAGGGCCGCGAGGTGGGCCACCACGTCGATGACGCGCCAGCCGGCGCACGCAGACGGCAGCCCCCACTGTCCGTCGTCCAACTGAGGGATGATTTCGGCGAGTTGTGCCGTGCTCGAACGTGCGGCGGCCAGACCGGCATGGGTCATCGTTTCTCCAGCCTCTCTCGAGGGGACGGCCAGGTCAGGATGCCGCCTGGCGGGACATGCGGTAGGTCGCGGCGACGTCCGCGCGGCCGAGTCCGTCGTCGGCCGCGAGGCGGAGGCGTTCGCGTACGACTTCCGCGATGCCCAGGTGCAGGCCGGCGGCACGGGCGGTGTCGGTGATCAGGCCGGCGTCCTTGGCCGCCGCTTCGAGGGGGAAGGAGGGGCGTGTCGAGGTCGTCGTCGATCATCTTCGGGCCCTTGCTCTGCACGTACGAGCTGTTGAGGCCGCTGCCGTCGAGGACGTCGATGACCAAGCGTGGATCCACCCCCAGGGCGTCGGCGAGGGTGAGGGACTCCGCGATGCCCTCGACGGTAGCGAGTACCCAGGCGTTGTAGGCGAGTTTGAGGCTGCTGGGCTGGCCGACCTCGTCGAGCCACACGGTGCGTGTGCCGACCGCCTCCAGGACCGGTCGCACCTCCTGCCGTGCCTCCTGCTGGGGGGAGGCGGCCAGGATGGTCAGAGTGCCGGCCACGGCCGGTTCCTTGGTGCCGAGGAGGGGGGCTTCGACGTACGCGACGTTCAGGCGGGTCGCCTGTTCCGCGAGACGGCGAGACCCGTCCGGGGACACCGTGCACGTCTGCACCCACACCGTGTAGCCGCCCAGGCCCTCGCGAGCCTGGTCCATCACGTCGGCGACCACCATCTCGTTCGCGAGCGCGGTCAGTGCGACGTCGGCGCCGCGGCAAGCCTCGGCCGGCGTGTCGCACACGGCGGCTCCGACGGCGGCCAGTGGTTCGGCGGCGGCGCGGTTGTGGTTCCACGCGCGCACGCCCAGTCCCGCCGCCGCGATGTTGCGCGCCATGGCATCCCCCATGGTGCCGGTGCCAAGCACCGCGACCACGGGCCCTCCCTGATCCCTTTCCTGATCAGACGACGCCGTCCGGTTCGTACCACTCATCGGCGGACCTCCATACCCGCTCGGCGGACAGCGCGCGGCGACAAACGGCGGGCGGCGTGCAGGCCCCCGGTTTTCGGCAGGCCGCCCGATCCCTGTCCGGTTCAGGCGTCCTGGCCGATCCAGACGGTCTTGGCGTTCATGAACTCCCGCATGCCGAGGTCGGACAACTCACGTCCGTAGCCGCTCCGTTTGACGCCGCCGAAGGGGATCTCGGGGTAGCTGGTCGTGTTGCCGTTGATGAACGCCATGCCCGACTGGACGTCGCGGACGAAGAGTTCGCGTTCGGCCTCGTCCTCGCTCCACAGATTCGACCCGAGGCCGTAGGGGTGGCCGTTGGCTTCCCGCAGGGCCTCCTCCAGGGAGGAGACGGTCCACACCTGCGCCACCGGGCCGAAGACCTCCTCGTGGTACATCCGCATCTCCGGGGTGATGCCGGTCAGCACGGTGGGCGGGTAGAACCAGCCGGGCCCGTCCGGGCGTTCGCCGCCCAGCAGCACCGTCGCGCCCTTGGCGACGGCGTCGTCGACGTAGGACTCCACGTCCCGCCGACCGGACTCGGTGGCCAGCGGGCCGACATCGGTGCCCTCGTCCATGGGGTCGCCCATCACCAGTGCGCCCATCTTCGCCACGAACATCTCGATGAACGCGTCACCGATGTCCTCGTGCACGAAGAAGCGCTTGCCGTTGATGCAGGACTGTCCGTTGTTCAGGGTCCGTGCCTTGACCGCGACATCGGTGGCCTGCTCCAGGTTCGTGGAGGGCATGACGATGAACGGGTCGGAGCCGCCGAGTTCGAGGACCACCTTCTTGATCTCGTCGCCGGCGATGGCGGCCACCGACCGCCCGGCCGGTTCGCTGCCCGTGAGCGTCGCGGCCGCCACCCGCGGGTCGCGCAGCACCTGCTCCACCCTCCTCGCGGAGATCAGCAGGGTCTGGAACACGTCGTCCGGGAAGCCCGCGTCACGGAAGAGCTCCTCCAGGTACAGGGCGCACTGCGGCACGTTCGAGGCGTGCTTGAGCAGGCCCACGTTCCCCGCCATCAGCGCGGGTGCGGCGAACCGCATGGCCTGCCACAGCGGCAGGTTCCATGGCATCACTGCGAGTACGACACCGATCGGCTGGTACGTGACGAACGTCTGCTTCGCGCCCACGCGCCCGCCGTCACCCTCCAGGTCCCGCAGGAACGCAGGGCCCTCGGTGGCGTAGAAACGCAGCCCGTGAATGCACTTGGCCACTTCCTGCTCCGCCGCCCGGAAGGTCTTGCCCATCTCGGTGGTGATCATCCCGCTGACGCTCTCGATCTCCTTCTCCAGACGGTCGGCGGCATGCTGCAGCCACTCCGCCCGCTGCTCGACGCCCGTCAGCCGGTACGAGGCGGCCGCCGCCGCCCTGGCGAGCTTGTCTTCGAGTTCCTCGGGGGTCAGCTCGTCGAAACTCCTGAGGACCTCTCCTGTCACAGGACTCGTCGTTGCGATAGCCATGGATCCACGGTATGGCCACCCCGCAGGGTCGGCAATTCACCCATTTGCCCCTTTATTGCCTCCGGAGGCAGTGCTCGTCGTCCAACCAGACACCACCTGCTCGGCACCGACTCACCCAGCACGACACGGGATGCACCGCAAGCGCAGGCGCGCGACCATGGTGGGGTCCGAAGCGGCGGCCGCGGTGACCGACACCGGGACTGCGTGTTCGCGCCCTCCGGCCCGGGCCGCTTTCCGCCTGCCTACGAAATCGAGGTTCTCATGGCGAACATGCAGGCAGCCCGGATGTACGGATACAAGGAACCCCTTCGGATCGAAGAGGTCCCGGTGCCCGAGCCCGGGCCGGACGAGATACTCCTCAAGGTCGCCGCGACCGGCATGTGCCGAAGCGACTACCAGCTTCTCACCGGCTACTTCGAGGGTCCGTTCCCGGTGGATCTGCCCTACATCCCCGGTCACGAGGTCACGGGCCGGGTGGCGGGACTGGGCAGCGAGGTGCCCACGACGGTGGGCTACTCGGAGGGCGACATGGTCGTGGTCAACCCCAGCTGGGGGGACGGCACTTGCCGGCAGTGCCGCGAAGGCAACGAACAGCTGTGCAGCGGCAACGGCCGGTGGGTGGGCTTCGGCCCTCCGGGCGGCTTCGCCGAGTACATGGCCGTGGAGTGCCGCCACGCGATCCCGGTCTCGGAGGAGGCGGCGAAAGCACCCGAGCTCCTCGCCCCCATGACCGACGCGGGCATGACCCCGTACCGGGGGATGCGCAAACTCCGGGACGCGGGCAAGCTCGGCCCCGGCCGTACCGTCGCGGTCACGGGCATCGGCGGGCTGGGCAGCTACGCGGTCCAGTACGCGAAACTGCTCGGCGGCGGCGCGACCGTGGTGGCGCTCGCGCGGACAGACAGCAAGCTGGACGTGGCGAAGGAGAACGGTGCGGACCACGGGATCAACGTCAGGAACAAGTCCACGGAGGCCATCCAGGACGAACTGGAGAGGCTGACCGGCCGCAGGACGATCCACGCCATCCTCGACTGCGTCGGCAGCGGGCCGTCCATCTCCATGGGCTTCGACCTACTGGGCCCCGAGGGTGCGCTGGCGGCCGTCGGCCTCATGAGCCAGCGCGTCGAGCACCGGCAGTTCCCCTTCGTGGGCACCGAGTTGTCCTACATTGGTTCCTTCTGGGGCAACCACCTAGACCTCGTCGAGGTGCTCTCGCTCGCCGAGGCCGGCCTCATCAAACACAACGTGACCAAGGTCAGGCTGGAGGACATCAACGAGAACCTGGACGCCCTGGGCCGTGGCGATGTCATCGGACGCCAGGTCATCGTCTTCGGATGACACCTCGGCGGACAGACCCGGCAAACGCCGGGCTGCCCGCCACCACGCGTGCCGAAGCCCCGTGCCTCAGGGTAGTCCTCGATGCCGTCCAGTGCCTCTGCGTCAGGCGCCGGAAACACCGTGGCCGACCATGGAGAGTGGATCGACAACGGAGTCGAACGTCTTCTCGTCGACGTGGCCGCTGGCCAGGGCTGCCTCTTTGAGTGTCTGGCCATTGGCCAGGGCGGATTCGGCGATGTGTGCGGCGTTCTGATACCCGATGACGGGGCTCAGCGCCGTGACCAGCATCAGGCTCTCGTCAACGTACTGGGCAATCCTTTCCCGGTTGAGCTCCGTGCCGCTGACGGAGAATTTCCGGAACTTCTCCATCCCGTCGGCGAGGATGCGCGCGGAGTGAATGAAGTTGTTAATAATGACCGGGCGCATAGCATTCAGCTCGAAATTGCCCTGACTCCCGGCGAATGCAACTGCCGAGTCGTTGCCGAGCACCTGAATCGCGATCATAACGATGGCTTCGCACTGGGTCGGATTGACTTTGCCGGGCATGATCGAGGAGCCGGGTTCATTCTGTGGAAGCAGCAGCTCGGCGAATCCAGTGCGCGGGCCCGAGGCCAGCCACCGCATGTCGTTGGCGATCTTCATCAAGGCCACGGCCAGTCCGCGTAGCGCCCCGTGCGCCCGCACCATCGGGTCCAGGGACCCCTGTGCCATGAACTTGTTCTCGGCCGTGGCGAAGGGCTTGCCGGTCAATTCGGCGATCTTGTTCGCGACGTCCCGGCTGAAGCCCGTTGGCGCGTTCAGCCCCGTGCCGACGGCGGTGCCGCCCAGGGCAAGTTCGAGCAGGCAGTGGCGGCTGTGCTCGATTTCCTGGATGCAGGCGTGCAGTTGCGCTGCATAGCCGGACCACTCCTGTCCGACGGTGAGCGGTACGGCGTCCTCGAGGTGCGTGCGGCCGATCTTGACGACCTCGGCCCATTCCGTGGCCTTTGCCTCGATGGATGCGGCGAGTTCCCGGGCCTGAGGCAAGAGATGCTCGTCGATCTGTTGCACGGAGGCGATGTGCATCGCGGTCGGGAAGCTGTCGTTGCTGGACTGCCCCATGTTGACGTCGTCGTTCGGGGCGATCGGCTGCTGCGTCCCGAGCGTGCCGCCGAGCAGCTGTGACGCACGGTTGGATATGACCTCGTTGACGTTCATGTTGCTCTGGGTGCCTGACCCCGTCTGCCAGACGAAGAGCGGAAAGTGGTCGTCGAGCTCCCCCGCGATCGTCTCCTCAGCTGCCCGTACGATGGCCTGCTTCTTCCACTCGGGCAGCCGCCCGGCGGCAGCGTTCACCAACGCTGCCGCCTTCTTCACGTAGCCGTAGGCGTGGTAGACCTCCTTCGGCATCCGGTCGTCGCCGATCGAGAAGTGGAGGAGCGAGCGCTGCGTCTGCGCGCCCCAATACCGGTCCGCCGGCACCTCGACGGTGCCCATGCTGTCGAATTCCTGCCGGGTTCCACTGGCTTGGATTCCGATCGCCGTGTTCTGCATCTTGGGGGGCAACTGGTTGTCGCTCATTGCCCGCCCTCCAGGTCGTCCGTGGGGTAGGTCGGCTGCCACATCGCGTCTTGGACAGCCTGAATGAGGTCGTCGTGGGACTTGGTTGCGACACCGTCCTCTGCCGCGGCACGGGCGACGGCGACCGCGACCGTCGCGGACGACGCCCTCAGGTTCGCGACCGGTGGCAGGAGTGATGCTCCTGGCAGCGACACATCGACCTGGCCTGCCACCGCCTCGGCGGCGGCAAGCAGCATGTTGTCCGTTACATGCCGGGCACCCGAGACGATCGTTCCGAGGCCGAGCCCCGGGTAGAGGAGGGCGTTGTTGGCCTGCCCGATCTCGTAGGAGACCCCGTTGTACCGGACCGGCTCGACCGGGATACCGACCGCCATCAGTGCTCTGCCCTCGGACCACGGCACTGCATCCGACGGCATGACTTCGATACGGCTCGTCGGGTTCGACAGCGGCAGGAGGATCGGACGCTCGACGCCCTCGGCCAGCGTGCGCACGACGTCCTCGGTGAACGCGTTGTGTGCGGTGGAGGTGCCGATGAGGATGGTGGGCTTGACGTGTTCGACGGTGGTGAGCAGATCGATCTCACCGTCAGACCAGTCGCTCACCTCCGACTTCGGCCGTGCATAGACCTGCTGGTAATCGGGCAGGTCTCGCATGTCATCGGTGACCAGGCCGTGGACGTCGACGAGCCAGATGTTCTTCTTCGCCTCGTCGGGGGTCGCACCGTCACGCAGCATCGCTGCGTGGATCTGGTCGGCCATACCGGTGCCGGCGGTTCCCGCGCCGAAGACGACGAGCCGTTGCTCTGACCAGCGTCCCCGGGTCACCTTCAGAGCCGAAAACACTGAAGCCATGACGATGGCACCGGTGCCTTGCATGTCGTCGTTGAAGATCCGGTATCTGTCGGAGTTCTCCACCAGGATCCGCCGGGCGTTCGACGGTCCGAAGTCCTCGAAGTGCAGAAGCGCACTCGGGAACAGTTCGGACGCGGTCTGGAGGTAGAGAGCGATGAAGTCGTCGTACCGCTTTCCGGTGACCCGTGCGTGCCGGTTACCCAGGTACGACGGGTTGTTGAGAAGCTGCTCGTTGTCTGTCCCCACGTCAAGGTTCACAGCTATGACACGGTTGGGATCGATCCCGGCGGCGGCAGAGTAGACGGCGAGTTTCCCGATGGAGATGTCGGTCCCGTTGACGCCCCAGTCCCCGATGCCCAGAATCTCCTGGGCATCGGATACGACGATCAGATCGACGTCATCTGCGCCAAGACCCAGCGACTCGAACGAGGCCTTCACGTCCTCGGGACGGTCGATCGACAGGTACACCGCTCGCGAGTCACGGTAGTCGACGGACCACTTCTCGATCGCCTCGCCGACTGTGGGGTCGTAGACCACAGGGAGCAACTCATCGAGGTGGTCTGCGAGCAGCTTGAAGTACAGCACCTGATTGCGGTCGTGGACCTCGTTGAGGTAGATGTACTTCTGCAGGTTGGAGGGCTGCTGCTGCAGCTGCGCGTAAGCCCGGTCGGCTTGCTCGTCGAGAGTCTCAACGGCCGCCGGCAGCCGCCCCGTGATCCCGAGCTTCGCCCGCTCCTCCAGCGTGAAAGCCGTGCCGCGGTTACGGTAGCGATCCTGCAGCACAGTTGGCCTGACAGGCATTGATGTACCTCCAGCTGTCGTGAGCGCCGTGCGCTCATGAGCGCGCGTGGCTACGCCGGCGCGAGGGCCCGTCACCAGGCCCACGGTCGGCTCTCACCAAACCTTGCTGTCACGTTTACGGCCCTCCCGTACCGCACATGGCCGCTTTGGCACTCGGGTTCTGCCCGCGTTGCGCCCCAGGCGGCCTTGCCACTCGCAGTTACCCGGGAGGCGATCACCCGACGGGAGTCTCGGGCTGCATCTCGTAGGAGTGCTGGATGGCGGGGTGGCGGGTCCCGAGGCCGTCCGTGACCTTGCGCTCCCACGGAACCGCCTGGAGGCGCTTGGTCTCCTCAATCATCGACTTGGGCTCCAGGTTGCGGTAGCTGTCGACTTCTCCTGCGGCGACAGCCGTCAGCGTGGCGAAGACCGCTTCAGGGTCGAATTGCGGGCGGGGGAAGGCGAGCTTGGAATAGTCGAAGAGCCTCTCCGACGGGTCGTCCTCCCAGCTTTCCCAGGTCTGGAACATACGGTCGTTGAAGCCTGTCAGGAAAGGCCCCGGGTTGACTGTGGCGACTTCGATGTTGTATTCCTGCAGCTCGTAGGCCATGGTCTCGGCGATCGCCTCAATCGCGTGCTTCGAGGCAGAGTAGATGCCGGTGAACGGGTTGACGTTCAAGCCTTCCCGCGAGGACACCCAGACGATGCGGCCGGCCCCGCGCTTGATCATCTGCTTGGCGATTCCCTGAGTGAGGACGAGCGGCCCCGTGACGTTGACCTCGAACTGGTGCCGAATGTTCGCCTCGGGAATGTCGACCGTGGAGCCCCCCTCACCGACACCGGCATTGTTCACCAGAATCTCCACACCCCAGTCGAGGGCCTTGCGACGGTCTCCGTCGTTGGTCACGTCGAGCTTCTCGACCCGAAGCCTGACCCCGCGCTCAGCCGCCTGCCATTTCAGCGTCTGCACCTGGGCGTAGATCTCCACCCCGGCGATCACGTCGAAGCCCTTCTCGGCGAGGCGCATGGCGGCTTCGAACCCGAAGCCAGTGCCCGCTCCTGTGATGAGGACCTTCTTCAGTGCTGCACTCGCCATGTCAAGGGTTTCCTTTCAAGTTCCTGGTCCCACAGTCATCGAAGGACTCACAGAGGCCGATGCACGGCGGCTCGGAGCAACAGCTGAGTCTGTGCGGGGTGACTGCGACCGACCTTCGAAGCTGTCCGCGGCACACAGCGATGAGTGCGCGGCGAACCTCCGGCCCTGGAATCAGTCTGCGCCTGCAAACGACTACTAGCAACTCAAAGAAACTCAATCTGTCCAGAATTTATTGAAGTGCCAAAATTCGGCATCTAAGCGCCACTGGTCTCAAAAACTTACCCAGGGCCCCGAGATGGCTCAGTCCCTCGCGGTACTGGTCCACCCAGCTATGGTGAACCATGCAGCTCCAAGGTATGTGGACGGATGTTCCGCTTTTGGCCGTAGCGTGTGAGGCTGACAGGCACTCATGGTGAATTATCCAGAGCTTCTTCAATGCTGGCGACAACTAGGTTTCCGCGACCGAGGTACGGCATCAGAACATTAGTTGGTACTTTGGTACAGCGCAGGTCAGGAGGGGCGTCGTCGCATTCGAGCATGGCATGTACCGAGCGATTCCCGGTGCCAGGCCGCCTGAAGCGGGGCACAGCAGCCCTCACTCATCCGTAGCGTCGCCATACCCGCTCGCGAAGTTCAAGTCCTGGCTCTACGCCCGCCTTGACCCAGAGGTGACGGGCGGTGCGTCGGCTGAATTGGGTTCCGGTCCTGAGGTCATATGTGACGGTCTGGGCGGTTTGAGGCCTCGCCAGGAGCCATCGGCACACACAATGCCAATGAGTCAAGCTGCGGCAGCGAGTTCGGTGGGGAACGAGGTGCGTTCGGCGAACAGCTTGCGGTGCTACAGGCAGTGGTGGAGCCGACCGATCATACGGATGAGCGGGCGGAGACCATCGAGTCTCTTCCGGGAATGGGACCACTTCTGGGTGCCGGGCTCATCGCTGTCGCCGGTGACCTGGCGTCCTCGCGCAGAGCGTCATGCGGTAGCCCGACCGCTCCAGAACTTCTGCCTTCGAGCGAGTGTGTTGAAGGGCATCACACTGGGTGCGGGTACACCGGGGACGTACCGGGCTTGTTCGCGCTCCGCCTCGGGGTGCATCTCGATAGCGAGTTCGGTCGGGTCGATGAGCCCGTTGCACCACATGCAGCCGATGCCGGGGGCGATCAAGCGAGTGGCGGTGTGGATCTGTCCGATGCTGCCATCTCGGGAGATGGGGACCTTGACGCCGACTTGAGTGGCGGGGATATCCGCGGTGAGCGTGGCGGGCCATCGACGTCTGGCGGTCACCGGCGAGCCGCGCTTCCACATCCACGCTCGCTGTGTTCTGTCAGAGCGTCCAGTACAGGTCTCCTGACACCGAGTGCACGATCCAGGAGTCGATGCGCCCTGCGACCGTCAATTGGTCAAGTACATTCGTGAACCGCGTTGTGGGCAGCCCGCATTCATGTGCCAGTCGATCCAGTTCTGCTATTCCGTAAATGCCTTCCGGGGCGGTATGAGCCGTGACGCACATGGCAATGAGCCGGGGAAGCGGGGCGCAGTCCGTACGCACGCGGCAGGCGGCGCGCAGCGCCCAGTCTGCGGCCGCGAGCCGGTCAGGGCGGGCCGGGCATTGGGCGAAGAGCCCGATGTCGAGGAAATGGATGACTTCTGCGCGTGCGTTGGAGTGCGACGCGGACGGGGTTGAGCGTAGCCATCGCGCCTGGTGGAGCTCCCGCCAAGAATCCGTGGCAGGTCCCAAGCGAAGGCTACGCAGTACCCCGAGCGGAAACCGGACTTGAGCTGAGTCGTTCATGCGCAAGGCGCATTGCAGGGCGATCAGTCTGGCGGCAGCTCCGGTCTCAGCCGGCAGCGCGGAAGCGAGGTAGTTGAGCATCTCCCGTACCCGTGTCTGTCTGTCCGGGCCTCGGGGGCTGCGGCGCTTTGGGTAGATGCCCGCATGGGCTGACGACGTTGTGGGATTGATGAACGTATCAGGAACGACGGCCGCTTGTGTCGTGGCGGCGGCGCAGGCCGTGCACGCGTCCGCAAGGCGCCACAGCCGTCCGCCTCGGTCACGTGCGAGCACGAGCCGAATGGGTCCACCGCAGCCTCGATGGCGCGGATGCCGGCTACAGCCGCGCTCGTGGCACTGGCAAGTGCGAAGGTGTGCGCGGGGAGGGGATCGCGGCGAGCGTGCCCCGCCAAGTGGGCCAGGAGCTCCGTGCGGGCGGATGTGCCGCTGAGCAGTCGCCCGCTGTGGGAGCACTGCCGGCAAACGAGGATCGGTCCGCCGGGCTGCGGGCGCAGTTCGACGGTCCAGATGCGTAGGACTCCGGGTCGTGTCGTGCAAAGCCTCATGGGCGGCGTGTTCCTCCATGTCCGCGCCGTACCCGCAGAGGGTGGGGTGGCGCGCACACGTCAGGGCAGTGGTCTGCACCGTCGGATGGTCGGGTGACGATCTTCCCGCCCGATCCGGATTTCGAGGCGCTGCGTCTGGAGCTCGCGCGGCTGCGGGCGGCGCGGGGCTGGAGCCATGACGAGCTCGCGGCTCGAGGTGGCCTGGCCAGGAGGACTCTGATCGAGATCGAGCAAGGTCGCACCATCGGCACCCTCAAGACGTGGCACGCGCTGGCTCACGCCTTGAGTGCGCCGCTGGACGAACTCTTCGGAGCTCCATGTCAGGGGCACGAACCACTTCGGCGGGAGGGCGACTGACGGCCCGGCCGGATCCACGGGGCAACCTCCCGATCGGGCGGGCCAACGCGAATACCTGAGCGGTTACTCGAACAAACATTGCACTGGATGGGGCCGTTCGGCGGACGTCACCAGCCAGGTCGATCCTTCGACAGTGTGTCGCCTGGCACCTTCGCCCGCATGAACCACTCATCCGCACCCCGGCACTGGGACGGCAGCCCCGCATCCTCCCGGCGGCGACGCTCCTTGCGTGTCGAGCCCGACAGCCCACCCCGCCTTCTTCGCTGCGCACAGCACGGTCGGTGCCGCGAATGCGGCAACCTGGTGGAGTGGTACCACCGGGTTTGCGACCGGCCCATCCCGCTGCATCCACGGGAACTGCCCTCAATCGAGGTGCCCGTGGCATACCGCTGGCACGTCAGCTCCGGCCTCGCCCATCCCGCCGGGGACGGCAGCGCCTGGTGCCGGCTGACACATGCCGTCGTCTGCCCTGCTCGCGACGCCCCGTCTGCCACCACCTCAGGTCTGACCGGGCTACGACGGGCGCTGGCTGTGAACACGCGCCGTCGGGCCGACGCCGGTGCCTTCGTCCCGCCCGCGGCCCTTGACCGCCGATCGCGGTCCCAGGGCACGTGCCGACCCGCCAGGCCCATCGTGCAGATTCTGTACATCCGCTACCTCGCCGCCCGTCCCCTGGACGAGATCCAGTGTGTCGCCCAGACACGGCATCGCGCCCGATGCACCGTGAAGATGCTCACTCCGGACAGCCTCCAAGGCATCTGGACTTTGGTTCCCGCTACGGCAGCTCAAGGCCAACTTGCCCTTCCCACCGAGGTGATGGCGATGTACGACCTCTCCTCGCTGCGGTCGCGATCCCGATGCCAAATCTGGCGGCGAGCTGGGCGTAGGTGTCACCGCAGAGCCCATGGGCCAGGACAGGAAGGCCTGCCTCCCCGTCGCGAGCCGCCGCCACCGGGTACCGACCTCCCGTCCCGTCTACCGGGAGCTTCATCGTTGTGCTGACATGTCCAACTCCCCACTCATCACTGCCAGTTTGGAAAAGGATTCGTGACCCTTTCTTCCTCCGGGTCGTCGTTGGTTGCGGAGTGAGGCAGGGCAAGGAGCCGGTCGAGCAGTACAGGAGTTTGGACAGCAGTGTGGGAGTGAACTGTGTCTTGGCATGTAGGCCCCCCAAGGCTGTCGCGGGGAGAGGCTTCTGGGACTCAGTGGACGTGGGGGCCGCTTGGCTGGAGTTCCTTGTCGCGCGTCGACTCTCGTTGTCGCCAGGCACCGGGTGGTTCGCCGTGGTGCCGGCGGAAGGCGGCTGCGAATGCGTAGGGCGAGCTGTAGCCGACGCTGCGGGCGATGCTCGCCATGCCGAGTTCGCCGGTGCGGAGGTGGTCGCGTGCGAGGGCCATGCGCCAGTCGGTCAGGTACTGCATGGGGGTCTGGCCGAGTGCCTCGTGGAAGGTTCGTGCGAAGGCGGCTCGGGACAGGCCGCTGACCGCGGCGAGTTCGGGGACGGACCAGGGGTGGCCGGCGTCCTCGTGCATGGCCTGGAGCGCAGCGCTCAGCCGGGGGTCGGCCGAGGCCCGGTACCAGCGCGGTGCGTTCGGGCTGCGGCGGAAGTCGCTGCGGATGGCGAGTACCAGGAGGACGTCGAGGAGTCGGTCGAGCACGGTGGCCTGACCCGGTTCGGGGTTGGCTAGCTCGTGGGAGAGCAGGGCGATCACGTCCCTCAGCGGGTCGCCGACGGCCGCTTGCAGGGTCAGGACATGGGGAAGCGCTTCGAGCAGCCCGTTGCCGATGTCGCCGGAGAACCGGTAGGCGCCGCAGAGGAACACGGTCGCCCCGGGGTTGTCGGACTCCCCGTCGGTGGCGTGCCGGGTCCGGAACTCCTCCGGTTCGAGGCAGCCTGTGCCGGGCTCGTGGCCGATGTAGTGGTCCGTGCCGCCGCGCACGAGGGTCACCTCCCCGGGTACGAGTTCCACCGCGCGGCCCGGGTCGTCGGCGTCGAACCACAGCCACCCCCGGCCCCGGACGACGGTGTGCACGGACAGCTGGATCGTGCCGGCCAGCCGCAGCCCCCACGGGGGCTCGGCGACCGTCCGGGCGAACACCGCGCCGCCGGCGCGTGCCCGGGCAAGGTGATCACGCAGTAGGTCCATGCGACCAGTATCAGCAGAGCGATCGCCGTGGGCAATGATCAGAGCGTTTGACGTAAAAGAGCGAGCGATTCACACATTGATCCGCTCCTCTGGTCTCTCTCAAGATGGAGCCATGACTGAATCACTGCAGACCACGCTCGTTCTCGGCGGCACCGGCCGCACCGGCTCGCTTCTGGCGAAGAGGCTCGCCGAGCGGGGGCGGAACGCCCGCACCGCGGCCCGTCACGGCGCCGACGTGCTGTTCGACTGGGACGACCCGGCCACCCACGCCGACGCCCTGCGCGGCGTCGACAGCCTCTACCTCGTTACGCCCGTCATGCGGGTCTCGTATGCCGACCAGGTCGCGGCCTTCCTCGACCTCGCCGAGGCCGCCGGCGTTCGCCATGTCACCTACCTGAGCACCTACGGCGCCGACGACGCCCCGGCGCAGATCGACATCAAGGCTGTCGAAGCCGACCTGGCCGCCCGTTCGACCATCACCCACTCCGTCGTGCGCCCTGCCTGGGTGATGCAGAACTTCGCCGACGCCCACCTGCCCGTCATCAACGGGGCGATCACGGTCCCCACCGGCAACGGCACCGAGGCCTTCGTCGACGCGGCCGACATCGCTGCCGTCGCGGCCGAGACGCTGCTCGCCCCTGAGGTCCACGACGGGGCGCTGTACTCGCCCACCGGCCCGCAGGCCCTCATGGTCGGTGAAGTCGCCGACATCATCACCGCCGTGACCGGACAGTCCGTCACGCACCAGGACCTCGACCCCGAGGTCTGGATCGGCGGTGCCGTCGCCGCCGGAGTCGTGCCCGCCGACTACGCGGTGATGCTCCGGTGGCTGACCGGCACCATCATCACCGGCCACGGCTCCACGCCCAACGACGACATCGAGAAGGTCACCGGCCAGAAGGCGACCACCTTCCACGAGTTCGCGCAGCGCAACGCCCACGCCTGGACGGCAACGGCGGCCGTGTGACCATGTCCATCGAGAACGTTATCGAGAACCTTGAGGATTTCGCGGCCCTGGACCCGTTCTTCCGGATCATCCAGGAGGGCCTCGCGGGCCTGGTCGACGGGGAGCACTTCTTCGACCTCCTGGCCGAGGACGTCGTGGTCGAGTACGTGGTCTCCGTCCCCGGCTACCCGCGCCAAGTCGAGGGACGCCGCGCGGTCGCCGACCTGTACCGCGGGTACGGCGACGCGATGGTCCTGGCCAGCGCGGACGAGCTGGCAGTCCACCACGACACCGACAAGTCCGTGGTCGTCCTGGAGTACGCCGTGCACGGGCGGACGGTCCACACCGTACGCGCCTACGACAACCACTTCGTCTCCGTGATCACCATCAAGGACCGCCGGGTAACGCACTGGCGCGACTACCTTGACCCCATCGCCGTCTTCCAAGCCCTCGGCTGGCCGGCAGAGCCACGCTAACGGGGCGAACCACTGCCTTTCCAAAGTACCCAAGCGTGCCGCCGCCCTCTCCTCGGTCCGGCATGGGCCTGGCAAGGACGGCGGCCGCAGGTCGGCACTGCTGTCCCTTCGAGAGTGAGTTGTGTCCGGCGGATTGGTCGTTGGCCTCAGATATGGACGAGCACAAAGACGCACGCGCTGTTCAGCCCCCGGTCCGGCGCAACCACTCCTCTTCCTCACCTGGTTCGGGCAGTACGTGCCCACTCTCGACAGCGGACCGGGCAGGGCCGTCCTGCAGCACCACCATGGTCTGGCTCGCGTCCACGCCGGAGATACGGGCGATCGCTGAGGACAGCTCCAGGGCCAGTCGCGTCGCCTCCTTCTGCGGACGGCCTCGCCGCACCCAGCCAGTGAGGATCAGCGGGGTCGCTGGCCGCCCTCCCGCGAAGACACTGTCCGTAGGCAGCTCGGAGAAGACCACGTTGACGTAGGCCGGTGGCACGTGGTTGATGTCCACGTGAATCCGGGCGATCTCGGCTGCCAGCAGGGCCTTCACCTCGCTGGTCAGCGAATCCTGGGCCGCGGTACAGGTATAGACGGGCATGATGACTCCTCAACCGGGTGGGGTGTCGCGGCTGACAGACAGCCGGGCCCTGAGCGAATAGTGATCGTTGACGTACCCCCGCAGGGTCGCCGCGCAGTGGGTGACTCGACGGGCAGAAGAGATCCGGCCTTCGGCGCGCTGCACGTTCGTCTCAGCAGTTCCCTGGCTGCTGGTGGTGCATCAACGCTTCTGGCCCAGGCAAATGTCTGATGCCCGGGGGAATGAGCGAGCCTTGGCCCGGGCATGGTCCGGATCTTGAAGGCTTGATGTGGATTCAACCCTTGCTTCTGCTGCCGAGCGCGCGCCGCGCCGGCTTGTCGCCGACAGCGCCCTACCGACACTTCGCCGACCGCAACGCGCTCGTTTCGGCGGTAGCCGCGGGGGCTACCGCGAGCTCGCCGCAGACCTGGCCGCAGTGCGCCCGGCGCCCGCGACGCCCGACGACTACGCGACCATGGCCGTCGCCTACGTGCGGTTCGCGCTCGACCACCCGGCCCTGTTCCGCGCGATGTTCACCGAGCCCTGCGACCCGGACAACCAGGAGCGCCCGGCCGCGAACGCGGCCATCGCCGGATACGTCGACGAGCTCGTCCGGCGCGCCCTGCCGACCACTGGGGCCGACTCGGCAGCCGTGGCGACGGCGGTGTGGGCGCTGGTGCACGGCCTGGCATTCCCGCGCCTCGACGGCAAACTGGACACGGCCACGCCGGACGGGATGGCCACGCGGGTCGATGCCGTCGTCCGCGCCCTCCTCGCCCGACTCCGCCCGCGGCGTAGGGCCAGGTCACGCGGACCGCCTGCCCATGCTGCCGATACTCACCTCGGACTCCGGCGTGCCCCCTCCAACTGAGAGCTCGACAGCTGCGTACGCACAACCTTGCCTGCGGCACACCTGGAGGAACATCATCGACGGCGCAATGCACAACGACCTCTACGACAAGTGTTCGCCGAACTCCTCAAGCCTCTGGCTTCTCCTCGGCGAAGGACTCCTCGTGGGCGAGGCGGTATGCCACGGCGAGGCCCCAGGGGACACCGAGGAGCAGGACCAGGGCGAGGCCGAGAATGAGGGGCGCCGGGCGTGCCGCACCGACTCCCGCAGTCACGGCGGCCACGGCGAGGCAGGTGCGGGCCAGGGGCCGGTAGAAACTGTGCTCCGGGCGCCAGACGCGCAGGGAAGTGGCGAGCGCTGTCGTGGCGCAGAGCACGACGGCCGTACCCCCGCAGAGCACCCAGGCGGTGGCGGCGGGAGTACGGTCCTCGTGGGCGTGCTCGACGAGACCGACCATGGCGGCGCCCATGGCGGCCACCGCGGCCGTGAGCGGCAGGTGCACCAGCATCCACAGCACGGTGCTCCCGCGTGTGGTCTTCGGCAAGCGGTGTCCGGCGAAGTCGAAGTATGTCCACCAGGCGCCGAAGCCGACAACCACGGCGACGAGCCCGACGGCGAGGGTGAGCGCGTTGGTCGGCTCGTGGGCCAGTCCGTCGACGACTCCCGTCACGGTCTCGCCGAGCACGATGATGATGAGCAGCCCGAACCGTTCGGCAAGCGCGTCGGTCACGCTGAGCGCGACCGCCCGTTCCGGGAACGCCCACCCCAGCATGACAGCAAGCCACGCCAGGTACGCGGCCGCCAGCAGACCCCACGTCAGCATGCGCAGCCCTGTGGGCAGGGCGGCGCTCCCGGCCAGCACGCCCGCACACACGGCCGTCCCCGTCACGAACACCCTGCTGGGGCGGCGGAATTCAGCACTGTCTCCCCGTGCGGCGAGCAGCCACAACACCGCCAGCACTGCGAACAACACCCCCGCGTCCACGGCGAACGCGACTCCGCGTGCACCGCCGGCCTCGGGGATGAACGCACCCAGCGGGACCAGTACCAGGATCTGCAGCAGGAACATGCTCCGGCCGCGGGCATCCTCGTGCCCGTGCAGTTCGTGGTGGAGGCTGCCGTTGAACCAGCCGATCCACACCAGCACGAAGACCACGGCGAATTCACCCAGTCCGTGCCAGGTCAGGTGCCCGGCCAAGTGGTGGGCGGCCTGGGCGACCAGTACGACCACGACGAGGTCGTAGAACAGTTCGAGCGGGCCGACCACCCGCTCGCGCGGCTCCTCACCATGGGCGCGCGGCGGGCGCCACAACTGGCTGCGCAGCCGGGCCCACTGCTCGTGTCGCGACGTCATGCCGGCAGCGTAGGTCGCTAGCGGGCGAGATCCTCGGACACGGCCCACAACCGGGCCGCGTTCTCCCGGTCCAGGGCGTAGGGCGCGACACCGGCGACCGCACCGGCCCGCTCGGCGACTGGCCCGGCCTCGGCACAGTCCTCGAAATAGCGGCCGGTGATGCCCTCAACCGTCGGCGAGGCTGCCAGCAGCACCGAAGTCGCGGCGCCCTGCTCCACCGTCTTCTGCGGCGGCAGCGCGATGGCGCCCGAGGCGATGAAGTCGGCCACTTGCTGCATGTCCATGTGCCGGGCCAGGGAGGTGTCGCCGACGTTGCCCGGCATCAGCGCGTTGGCGGTGATGCCGTCGTCGGCCCATCGTTCCGCGGCGCCGACGGCGAACAGGATGTTGGCGGTCTTCGACTGACCGTAGGAGGTCCAGGGGTCGTAGGGGCGGAAGCGGTAGTCCAGGTCGTCGAAGACCACCGGTGAGAAGAGGTGGCCGATGGAACTCACGGAGACGATCCGAGCGCCGCCCGCCGCCGCGAGAGCCGGGCGAAGGCCGACGGCGAGGGCGAAGTGCCCCAGGTGGTTGACGGCGAACTGGGTTTCCCTGCCGTCAGGGGTGTGGGTGAGTTCCGGCAGGGCCATCACTCCGGCATTGCCCACCAGGATGTGCAGCGGTCCCGTCCAGGCGGACACGAACGCCGCGACCGTCGAGCGGTCGGCCAGGTCGAGTCGCCCCACGGTCAACTTCCCGGATTTCGAGGGAAGTTCGGCCTCCAGGCGTGCCACCACGCGGGCTCCCGCGTCAGTGTCACGCACTGCCAAGGTGACGTCGGCGCCGGCCGCTGCGAGCGCCCGAGCTGTCTCCACGCCGATTCCGGAACTGGCTCCGGTCACCACGGCCCGGCGGCCATGAAGGTCGACGCCGTCGATCACGTCGGCGGCGGTTGTGCTTGCCCCGAACGTGGGGGGTGTCTGAGGCACGGACATGAGTCGAGTCTCCTGATCTGAGAACACCGAAGGCCTCAACGCGTGCGGCATGGTTGCCGATTGCGTTCGGCGCCCCCGGCAATGGGGGTTGGTCGAAAGGCAATGCCGGACCGCCGGGACGGGGTCTGGCCGGGGCACCGGGAAGACGGCGAACGGCCGACAGGAGTCCACGCTGATCCGGGACCGTATGGCCGGCTGGTGGCACGGGAGCTGCTCAAGACGTGGGGGGCCTGGTGCTGTGTGTCGGGGGCCAGGGGGTTGTGGCCTCGCAATGAATCTTGTGACGGGCCCGTTGGCTGTCAGCCGTTGAGCGTTCCCATCAGCTCGGGTGCGTAGCGGTCGCCGGTGACGACGCCGTGCGGGGCGACGGCCTCGATCGCGGCGATGTCGTCGGACGTCAGAGTCACCTCGGTCGCGGCGACGTTCTCCTCGAGGTAGCTGCGGCGCTTGGTGCCGGGGATGGCCACGGCGCCCTGGAGCTGGACCCAGGCGAGCGCCAGCTGCGAAGGCGTGACGTTCTTGTCGGACGCGATGCGGCGGACCTCGCGGACGACGTCCAGGTTGCGGGCGAAGTTCTCGCCCTGGAACCGGGGGTCGGTACGGCGCCAGTCGTCCTCGGCGAAGTCGTCGGGGCTGGTGATCGCGCCGGACAGGAAGCCGCGTCCCAGCGGGGAGTAGGCGACCAGGCCGATCCCCAGCTCCCGCAGAGTGTCCCGTACCCCGTCCTGTTCGATGCCACGCTCGAAGAGTGAGTACTCGGTCTGGACGGCGGTGAGCGGGTGCACGGCGTGTGCCCGCCGGATGGTCTGCGCCGAGGCCTCGCACAGCCCGATGTGCCGCACCTTGCCCTCGGCGACCAGCTCGGCCAGGGCGCCGACGGTTTCCTCGATCGGCACCTTGGGGTCGATGCGGTGCAGGTAGTAAAGGTCGATGTGGTCGGTGCCCAGGTGCCGCAGCGAGCGTTCGAGGGCCCGCCGGACGTACTCGGGCCTTCCGTTGAGGCCGAGCACGCTGCCGTCGTCGGTGATCTCCACGCCGGTCTTGGTGGCGACCACCGCGGCATCCCGCCGCCCCGCCAGCGCCTTGCCGAGCAGCTGCTCATTGATGAAGGGGCCGTAGCTCTCGGCGGTGTCCAGCAGGGTGACACCGAGTTCCAGCGCGCGGTCGATGGTGGCCAGCGACTCGGTCTCATCGGTGGCGCCGTAGAAGGCGCTCATGCCCATGCAGCCGAGGCCTTGCGCGCCGACGATCAGACTCTGGCTGCCCAGTCCGCGGTGTTCCATGAGGGTTCCCGTTCTATCGACAGAGGTAACTAACTGGATAGATACACGACCGTAGACCTCCGGCCCGCGCGTGTCAATAACTAGATAGTTACTTGCTAGTGTGGCGGGCATGTCACGGGACTCCAGCGCCACAAAGGCCCGGCTGCTCGACGCCGCCTTCACCGAATTCGCCGCGTACGGCATCGCCGGTGCCCGAGTGGACCGCATCGCCGAGACCGCGGGGGTGAACAAGCGGCTGATCTACGTCTATTTCGGTAACAAGGAGCAGCTGTTCGACGAGGTCTTGCGGCGTGCGCTGACCGCGGGTGCCGAGTCTGTGCCGTTCAACGTCGAGGACCTGCCCGGATACGCCGGCGCCATCTTCGACCACCTCGTCGCCCGGCCGGATCTGATGCGCCTGCGACTATGGAAACTGCTGGAGCGCCCCACCGCCACCGGACCCGAGGCCGAGGCCTTCGGTCACAAAACGGCCGAAGTGGCCGACGCGCAGCAGCGTGGTGACCTCGCCCGGGAGATGGAGCCTGCCGATCTCCTGACCATGGTTCTCGCCGCCGCCCAGGCGTGGTTCTGGGCCGCCGAGGGCGTCGACCCCAAGGAGGCCGGCCAGTCCTGGTCGGCACAGCGGCTGGCCCTGCACCGCGCGGCGGTCGTTGAGGCCGCCCGCCGTATCAGCGAACCCAGGACCGCTGGTGAGTAGCACAACGGGAGACAAACGCGCCCGAAGCTGCCGGCCACGGTCCGCTACCGCGCCTGAGTGTGCTCGCGTCGCGCTGTGGTGTCGGTGCCGTCCCACTGGTAGCGATCGGTGCCGGGCAGGCCCAGGAACTGCAGGACGCGTTCGACGAACTCGTCCCGCAGTTGCGCGAGTGTCTCCGGCACGTTGTAGTACGTCGGGATCATCGGGTACACGGTGGCTCCCGCCTCCGTGACAGCGACCATGTTGCGCAGGTGGATGAGGTTCAGCGGTGCTTCCCGGAGACAGAGGACGAGTTTGCGCCGTTGCTTGAGCATCACGTCCGCGGCTCGCTCGATGAGGCTCTCGGTCTGGCCGTGAGCGATGCGTCCGAGTACGCCGGCGGCGCACGGCAGGATGATCATGGCGTCGGTGGGGTAGCTGCCGCTGGTCACCGGTCCTGACATGTCGGCCGGATCGAGGAAGCGGACTTTCGTCGACGTGGCCTCCAGGGCCTGGACCACCGAGTCCGGATCTTCGCCGGTCTGGAATTCGAAAGCCACCAGCTTGCGCCCGTTGGCCGAGACCAGAAGGTTGACGTGGCCGACCCGGTCGTCTCTCTGAAGTGAGGCGAGCAACGCTTTGGCCACTCCGGTGCCGCCTGCTCCCGTGACAGCAACTGTCACATTCTGCTGGGTCACGTCTGTCCCCTTCTTGACGCATCGGGCTGGCGACCGCACCTTCTCGTGCCTGACGGATGGAGGTCTCGAGGCCGTCGTTGAGGACCGCTGTCCGCGTCGGTCCGACACGCACGCTGATCGGTACCTCGCCAGGTGAGCGCCAAATCCCATGGGTCACTCGGCCGGCGGCTTGTCGTGATGACTCATTCACCCGGGCGGTGGCAGCCGACCGGCTCCGAGCGGAGGGTCCCTCGGGGCCGGCGGCCGAGCATGCCGGTCGGGAGACGGCCACCTGGTGGCTACCTCCCGCGATCCGCGGCACCCAGGCGTCAGCGCGATGCGGCAGAGCCGGTGTCGCCTGCCGACTCGGATTCGGCGGCGAGGACCTTGGCGCGCACATCTGCCGGGAAGACGCCGTCGAACGTTGCGGGCGGTACGCGTCCGCTTCCCACCGCCGGGAGCAGGGCGTCGTGCACGACGATGGCTCCCCAGCCGTTGTGCAGTTCCTCCTCGGTGAAGCACGGGTACCACGGCATGATCGGTCCGTGCCACTGCTCCTGGCGGAGGGACGGGTGCACCCTGGTGGCCAGTGCCCACAGCAGATCCGAGTCGTTCGACGGATCCACGTCGTCGTCGAGGACGTAGACGACCGGGGAGAGCCGCCCTACCCGGGTGCCGTTCAGCACCTCGCCGATGCGGTGCACGAAGCGCGCGGTGTCCATCCCCGGCAGCGAGTCGCGCCAGTTCTGCGGGACGGTGATCACCGTCCAGAAGCAGGCGGCACCGAGCGGGAGCCAGGCCGTCGTGATCGGCAGTCCCGCCTTCCGCAGGACCGCGACGACCTCTGCGGAGATGCCGGCAGCCGGTGCGACGTGCGAGTCGTCGACAGGCCGGCCGGCGGCGGCCAGCGGCCAGATCGGGTCGTCCCGGTAGGTGATCGCCTCGATGCTGAAAAGCGGCTGCGGCGACGTCTCGGGCAGTGCCCAGCCGTGGAACTCCGCGAACGGACCCTCCACGGCGTCGCGGGTCGCGGACAGATGTCCCTCGATGACGACCTCGGCGGAGGCGGGCACTTCCAGATCGTTCGTCTCGCACTTCACGACGTCGACCGGCTTGCCCAGCACCGCTCCGAGATACGCGCCCTCGTCGACCTCGGTCGGGACGGTCATTCCGCCGACGACGGCAATGCCCGGGTCGCCTCCCTGCACGAGGGCGTAGGGCATCGGCTCACCGATGGCCTCCCACTCGCGCCAGATCATGCCGAGGTGCTGGCTCGGCAGCACCAGTCCGGTCATGTGCCGGTCGTCGATCTTCATGATCCGGGAGATGGACCAGTTCGTCCATCGGCCGTCCGGTGTCCTGGCGATGATCACGCCCCAGGTGTTGACGTAGGGGCCGCCGTCGTCCTGGTGCACGCGTGGAATGGGGAACCGGTCGAGACGGGCTTCGTCACCCGTCAGGATGTTCTGCTTGCAGGGCGCCGAGTCGGCTGCCACCCGCCCAGGTGGGAGCAGTTCCTTGGTGCCTGCTTCCCTGAGGTGTTCGACCAGTTCGGCTGCGGTCGTCGTGTACGGCAGACCGAGAGAGAGGGAGACCCGCGCCAGCGGATGCCCGGGAATGCTCGACAGGGCGCCCGGGGCGCCGATCATGCGGAACCCCTCGTCGACTCCGCTGAGGTGCTCGAAGAACGGGGCGGGCCTGCCGTTCTCGGTGGACCGACGGGTGATGGCCGACGCTTCCAGGTTCGGATCGATCACGCGTGAGATCCGTTGAATGTCCCCCAGCTCTTCGAGCGCGGAGATGTAGGACCGGAAGTCATTGATTTCAGACATCAGTTGGTTACGCCTTTCAGTTCGGAGGGGCGTGGCATTCCGTCCCAGCGCTGCGCCGAAGCCACCTGGATATCGAGTTGGTCCAGGACTCGGACAACGACATGCTCAACGAGCTCGTCAATGGTTTTCGGACGGCTGTAGAAGGCCGGCATCGGCGGCACGATCCTCGCTCCCATGCGCGAGAGCGCCAGCATGTTCTCGAGATGGATCTCGCTGAGCGGAGTCTCCCTCGGTACGAGCACCAAGGGGCGGCGCTCCTTGAGCGTGACGTCGGCAGCCCGGGGGATGAGACCGTCGGCATATCCGGTTCGGATGCCGGCGAGGGTCTTCATGCTGCACGGCGCGACAATCATTCCGTCCACGCGGAATGAACCTGATGAGATCGCCGCCCCTTGGTCGTTCCACGTATAGGTCACGTCGGCCAGGTCGGTGACTTCGCGGACCGACAGGTCGGTCTCCAGATGGATGGTCGCCCTGGCCCATTGGGACAGAACGAGATGAGTCTCCACATCCGGCTGCTCCCGCAGCCGGCGAAGCAGCTCGACACCGAAGACGGCGCCGGTCGCTCCTGTCATCCCCAAGATCACGCGTCGGGACATGGGATGCACCTTCCGTACACGGTAAGTCCGTACACGGAACAATGTAGCTGCCGAAACTTCCGATTGCAAACAGTTCGTGTACCGACTGACCGTATACGGAGGTAGCCTGTACTTATGACGACCGGAGCGCGATACGACGGGACGCTGGAAGACGGCATGGCCCACCAGCTGCGACGCGCCTCGCAGGCGGTGAACGCCTCGTGGCAGCTGCGCAGCGGTGACCTCACGCCTCCGCAGTTCGCGGTGCTTCACGTCCTGGACGAGCGTGGAAGCCTCGACCAGAAGACGCTGGGCGCCCTCGCCGCGGTCGACCGGTCGACGCTCACCCCACTTCTCGACCGGCTCGTGGCCCGCGGCCTGATCACCAAGAGCACGGACCCCGGCAACCGCCGCCGGCAACTGGTCTCCCTGACTCCTGCCGGGCGCGAACGAGCGGCCCTGGGCCGTCAGCAGGCACAGGAGACAAGCCGCTGGATCGAGGAGCTGCTCGGACCCGAGCGGCTCGCGACCCTGACCCTGCTGCTCAAGGAACTCGGAGACGCAGGCCGCGACCAGCAGCCGTAGTGAGGGAGCCAGGAAAGGGGCGTCGCGTCGTGCCGTCCCTGTTTCCGGGGCCGGGGCGCGGAGCCGATGGTTTCGTGGCGGCTGGTCGCGAGCTGTTCGTGACCCGCGGCTCGATCGGAATCGAAAGTACCGGCGCGCCGGCCGCAGGTGACACGGTCCGCTTCGCCACGAGCGGCGGCCAGCGGATCAGTGTCCGGCGCCCGCTGCACTGATCGTGCGGGAGATGCACACGGGCCTCGCGATCTGTCCCTGCGAGGAGGCAGCGCCGGGTATCGGCCCGCGCGGTCCAGCGCCGCACGGCCGATGGCGCGCGCATCCCGAGACCGCACGGGATCCCTGCAGCCATCAAGCGATCACCCTCACACCATTCAGAAGCGAGTGGTTCTGGACGACGCCGATGTCGAACCGCCCGAGCTCGACGGTGAGTTGCTGTTCTGCGGGCTGGTCGATGGCCCCGGGCATGGACAAGCAGAAAGACTGGTACGGGCGAGTACTGGCCGCCCAACGGGCTCGGCGCTCCCGGGACGCCCCGGCATGGACAACCGCTCGGTACACGCTCTGGGCTGCCGAGACTGCGACCGACTTCTCGCTGCGGCCGCTGACGACCACTCTCGCGCCGTCCGCCACCAGTTCGCTCGCGGCGGCCATGGCCCAGATCGCGGGTGCCGCCGGTGACTATGTACACCCGGTCCTTCAATCCGAAGTGCATGACGGCTGTTCCTTGCTTCGTGGGTCGGCGACGGTCGTTCGATGGGGTGCCCTCGGCGTGCTCTCAACCAGCGCTACAACATGGCCTTCTGGGGCTGGGTGGAGACCACGATGACGGTGGTGGTGTCGTCGTCCAGCGCGCTGTTGAACGCCTTCTCCAGCTCTTCCGCGGTCTCCACCTCGGCGGTGCGGCAGCCGTAGCCGCGTGCCAGGGAGGCGATGTGGATGCCGGGCAGGTCGAGCCCCGGCACGCCCGGGGTCTCCTCCAGTAGCGCGAAGGACTTGAGGATGGAGTACTCCTGGTTCCGCATGACCACGCACACGACCGGCAGTCGGTGCTGGGCGGCGGTCCAGATGCCCTGCACGGAGTACTGGAAGGAACCGTCGCCGATCAGCCCGATCACCGGACGGCTGACCCCGTTGGCGCGGTCGCCCAGAGCAACGCCGACGGCGGCCGGGGTGACCCGGTCTATGCCTCCGCTGGCATCCGGGAGGCACAGGCCCACTCCGCCATGTGCCGCTGGCAGGGGTCCGCGGGCTGGAGTACACCATCAACAGCCCGCGAAAACGCAGTCCTCAAGTCCGGAAAGACAACAGCGTCTGAGTCATCAAGAACACGCCGCTCGGTGAAGGAGCTCGAGGGGTGGTCTTGCAGTGTGGTCCGCAAAGAGGGCGTGTGAGGACGCGGGCGCAGTCACGTACGTCGGATGACTAGTAGGGCTTGGTCAGGTTCGTATTGGGGTGGGTATGTCTCGGTGGCAGGTGGGGCAGGTGCCGGCCCAGAGGGTGAGGAGTGTCTGCAGCT
>NZ_JBEOZU010000087.1:0-38602 GCF_040298185.1 Streptomyces sp. NPDC001634
CCGCAATCTGGCACAACCGCAACACGGGCCGAGCCATCACCCGATCACTGACCGCCTACGACCACTGACCAAGCCTTCGGACTTACTCGTCTAGCTCCCGAGAACAGTCCCAGCCGTGGGACGAGGCACCCGTCTACGACTCGTTGATCCTCAACCTGGGCTGAATCGCAGCATGACGAAAGCGCCCCCGCCCGGCCCGAAGGCCAGACGGGGGCGAGTCGTCGCGAACTGCGATATCAGCGTTCCTATCTCCCGGCGCGTGGAGGAGAAAGTCTGTTTAGTACCACACGTTTGTGATGGTTGCCTCGCTCACCTCGCCGCTACCCGTGGGAGAGTAGAAAACCTTCCACAGTTCCGTGGGTGACTTCCGTAGATCGCCAAGTGCATCCCCTGCCACATGTTTTGCGTCCAACGGTCCGGGGCCCGCGCAGAGCCAGTTAGCGCGCATCCCAGCCACCACCTCTGCCGTTCCCGGCTGAGAGATGCAGCGCAGCAGCTGGGAATGCCTGGCAGGGTTGTGAATCTCCAAGGCCCAGGGAATACTGCCGAGCGAAGCGCCTGGTGTCGTTTTCAGGTCGATTTTCACATCGTCAGCTACCCACGTATCCGGGGTCCACGGAGAGTCGGGGCAGGCCAGCTTTGTTCCCCAACTCCAACAAGGATCATAGATTCTCTGATCATTTGTGCACTTAAGTGCGTCCGGATCGGCGCTGACGGTACTCGACTCCCAGCATCGTGCATATTTCGCGTGGCCGGTCTCACGAAATGGTTGCTGGAGATCCCCGTTGGCGCCGAAAGGCCGCACAAGATGTTCAGCCGTGCGAGCTGGTGGCGGCGGCTGTTTCGTGTTGAAGATTGGAAAGGTGCGCGTGAAATACGCCACGATTAGGAGGGCGATTACAGTTCCGCCAATAGGGCCCATCCACTTCAACGAACGGCGCCACCAGGATCTTGGCTCGTTGGCCCGTTCGTTGTGGCTCGATCCGTCATTCGTCACCGGTCCAGTGTATGGCTCTAAGTTGACGAAGCGTCGGATAGCGGCCTGTGTGTGTCGGCCCTGTTGGAGCCTGGGACGTTCTTAATTGGGCCACTGGAAAGTCACGGACAGAGGTTGCGAATGCGCCCTGTCTGGGCTTGGCGTCAGACTGGGCGCATCGAGCTCTCCTCGATAATGTCTCGCAACTCTTGGTGATCTTCGTTCAGGTAGTGCGGTCGTGTTCGAGCTGGGGCAGGACGAGGGCGGCGCGGGCGATGTGGGTGATGGCCGCGGGGTCGAGGCTGACCCGGCGCAGGGCCTTGAAGGTGACCTTCAGCACGGCGTAGGACGGCGACACCTAGCCGCTGCTGAAGCCGTCGGTTGCCTCGCCGGGGGCGGGATGTAGGGGTCCGCCGTGGCGGAGGTCGGGGCGTAGCCAAGCGTGTCGATCTTGTATGAGGCGGGGCAGCCGCGGTTTTCGTCGGCTAGGTGAAGTTCGATGTTGAACCACCAGCCTTTAGGCGACACGAAGTCAGGGTCGACGTTCTGCCAGCAGACAAGTTGGGCGCCGGTGGGGACGTCGATGCGTTCGCCGTCGTCCTTGTCGCTCCAGACGGAGCGTAGTGACGCCCTACCGGCGAAGTCGCCTAGCTTGCGCTGGGCGTAGCCCCAGGTGTGTCCGACGACGTTCGGCATGTTGTCGGGGGCGTTGACCGTCGGGGACGGCGTAGGGGGCAGTGTGGCGCTGTCGCTGAGGGCAGGTGAGGCAGCAGCCGAGGTGTCGTCGTTGCGGTTTGCAAGGACGGCCCCGGCGCCGATGACGATGATGATGACGCCGGTAGTTATGGCGAGGCCGGCGACCCAGCCCGGTATCTGGTGTTGATCGTCGTCAGGTCTTCGGGACACGGGTCTTCTCCCTGAGCAAGGCGAGGCCCCAGGCCGTGATGGCTCGGGTCAAGGGCTGGGCAATGCACTATCAGGCCGCCGGCAGTAGTGGAGTCGCCGCGCGGCTCAGGGCCTCTTCGGCAAGTTCGAGTTACCCGGCGGCTTCCCGGTACGACGGAATGCGGTGGGCGAGATCATCCACTTCCAGGCGGGCGCGGTGAGTGAGTTCGGCCGGTCCGTCGAAGGGGCCGCGTGTATCGCAGATGGTGCGTGGCCAGTGAGAGACAACGAAAGAGGGCGGGAGTCAGTGAGACTGACTCCCGCCCTCTTCTGTCGGCATCCGCCCTGGTCAGCGCTTGAATGTTGCTGTTCCTAGGCGAGTGCCCCCGGCAGGATTCGAACCTGCGCACACGGCTCCGGAGGCCGTTGCTCTATCCCCTGAGCTACGGGGGCGTGTCAGCCGCTCTCTGCGGCGACGGGTAGAACCCTATCAGCTCTTTCGGGGTCTTCATGAACGGTTTCCGGGGCGGCCCCGTCGAGCACGGCCCTGGGACGGGGCGTAAGCGGCGAGCATGGCCGCCTCGGAGCACGGAAGCCCCGTTGACCAGGGTCTTCTGGGAGCAGGGCAGCCCCGTCGATCGGCTCCCTCAGATCAAGGCCACCCCCGTCGATCACGCCCCCCACCGATCAAGGCACCCCCATAGATCACGCCCCCTCCGGCACGTAAAAGCGCCGACGCCCCCTCCCCCGGACGGGGCGGAAGTAGGGAAAACCCGGACGCGGCGCCCTGGGGCGACCTACTCTCGAGTTGTGCCAGGCGCGTTCGGTCGGGTGCTTGTTGTGGACGACAACAAGGTCATCCGGCAGCTGATCAGGGTCAACCTCGAGCTGGAGGGTCTCGAGGTCGTGACCGCCGCCGACGGTGCCGAGTGTCTGGACGTCGTGCATCAGGTGCAGCCCGATGTGGTCACGCTCGATGTCGTGATGCCTCGGCTCGACGGGTTGCGGACTGCGGCTCGGCTTCGCGCCGATCCTCGGACCCGCGATCTTCCCCTCGCCATCATCAGCGCCTGTACCCAGTACGAGGTCGAGAGCGGGCTCGACGTCGGGGTCGACGCCTTTCTTGCCAAGCCCTTCGAGCCGTCCGAACTCGTACGGATGGTGAAGGAATTGATAGAGCGTCGTGAGCATGTGGACCCGGAGGTGTCCGTCCTCGGAGGCGGCCACGACAGCGGCCTCGACGTGGGCGGGCCCGAGCATGCCGGTCATGTCGATCACGCGAGGCATGCGGGACGCGCCGGACACGCGGGCAGCTGAGCGTCGGCGAGCACCGGGTGACCATCGGCCCGCGGGGACTGGACCTCCATCAGTCTTGGGTCGGCGCTCGGGTGTCGGGCATGCCGTCGGCCGTCGACGTCCATATCCCGGAACTCCGCCCAAACCCGTTCGCCTACCCACCCCCTTCCTCCCATACCCTTGTCCCGTGACCCCCGTCGAGCTCTCCCGCACCGTGCTGCACGCGGTGCGTCGTGCCGTGGACGGCGGAGAGCTGAGCGTGCCCGTGCCCGCACGCGCCGTGGTCACTCCGCCCGGACCCGGCGGCCGTGGCGACTACGCCACCAACATCGCCCTCCAGCTCGCCCGTCCGGCCGGGCGGCCGCCCCTCGACGTGGCCGAGATCCTGCGCCCCCACATCCGTGACACGGCCGGCGTCGCCGATGTCGAGATCACCGGGCCCGGCTTCCTCAACATCCACCTCGAACAGGCCACCGCCACCGCCGCCCTCGTCCGCGAGATCCTCGATCGACGGGAACTCCTCGACGAACGAGGATTCCTCGACCGGTGCGACGGAAGCCACCCCCCAAACACCAACGGCCCCAGCAACAACAGCGGCGGCACTCGAACCAGCCACGCCAGCCCCACCGACACCACCCCTTACGGCCACACCCCCACCCTCCCCGGCCAAGTAATCCCCCTCCGCATCCCTTACGACATCCGCGCCGAAGTCGTCGCCGACACCCTCGTCCGGATCATCGCCACCCAGGGCGGGCGCGTCGAAGTCCACCACGCGCGCCCCGGTGAGCCCTTCGACCTCCGGCCCGTCCCCGCCCCCGAGGACCCCGCCCCCCTCGGGCCCGACGCCGCCCGCTGGGCTCTCCTTCACCCCGCCGCGCACGACAGGCCCCGGATCACCGCCGACCATCTGCTGCAGCGCGAGAGCAACCCCCTCTTCCGCGTGCGATACGCACACGCCCGCGCCCGCGCCGTCACCCGTAACGCCGCCCGGCTTGGTTTCGAGGCCGCCCCCGGTGACGTACCCGATGCCGCAGCCCTCGTCCGTGCCCTTGCCGAGTACCCCAACGCCCTCACCCAGGCGGCCGCCCACCGCGCGCCCGACCGGCTCGCCCGGCACCTTGTCACCGTCGCCGATGCCCTGCTCGCCTTCCAGCACACCGTGCTCCCGCTCGGCGACGAGAAACCCTCGGCCGCCCACCGGGCCCGGCTCGCCCTCGCCGAAGCCGCCGGGACGGTGCTGGCCGGCGGCCTGTCCCTGCTCGGCATCAGCGCACCCGACTACCTCTGAGACCCCGAGAAAGCCCAGAAGAGACATGAGCCGTTCCGCACACCCCGCCGGGCCCCGCCACGCCGATGTCCTCCCCGATGGCCACTACTCCGCCCCGCCCGCGGACCTCAACACCCTCGACCCCAAGGTGTGGGCCCAGACCGTCACCCGTGACCCCCACGGCGTCGTGACCGTCGGCGGCATCGACGTCAAGACGCTCGCCGAGCGGTTCGGCACCCCCGCCTATTTCCTTGACGAGGCCGACTTCCGCGCCCGGGCGCGTGCGTGGCGCACCGCCTTCGGGCAGGACGCCGACGTCTTCTACGCCGGCAAGGCCTTCCTCTCCCGTGCCGTCGTGCGCTGGCTGCATGAAGAAGGACTCAACCTCGACGTCTGCTCCGGTGGTGAGCTCACCACCGCCCTCTCCGGCGGCATGCCCGCCGACCGCATCGCCTTCCACGGCAACAACAAGTCCACCGAGGAGATCACCCGGGCCATAGAGGCCGGCGTCGGGCGGATCGTTCTCGACTCCTTCCAGGAGATCGTGCGCGTCGCGCACATCGCCTCCTCCCTCGGCAAGCGGCAGCGGGTGCAGATTCGCGTCACCGTCGGTGTCGAGGCGCACACCCACGAGTTCATCGCCACCGCCCACGAGGACCAGAAGTTCGGCATTCCGCTCGCCGACGGGCAGGCCGCCGAGGCCGTGCGCCGCGCCCTCCAGCTCGACGGGCTGGAGCTCATCGGGATCCACTCCCACATCGGGTCGCAGATCTTCGACATGTCCGGGTTCGAAGTCGCCGCCCACCGCGTTGTCGGGCTCCTCAAGGACATCCGGGACGAGCACGGCGTCGAGCTTCCCGAGATCGACCTCGGGGGCGGGCTCGGTATCGCGTACACCAGTGACGATGATCCGCGCGAGCCTCACGAGATTGCCAAGGCTCTGACCGAGATCGTCTCCCGCGAGTGCGAGGCCGCCAAGCTCCGTACCCCCCGCATCTCCGTCGAGCCCGGGCGCGCCATCGTCGGGCCCACCGCCTTCACCCTCTACGAGGTCGGCACCATCAAGCCCCTCGACGGGCTGCGTACGTACGTCTCCGTCGACGGCGGCATGTCCGACAACATCCGCACCGCGCTGTACGACGCCGAGTACAGCATCGCCCTTGTCTCCCGTACCTCCGACGCCGAGCCGATGCTCGTCCGCGTCGTCGGCAAGCACTGCGAGAGCGGGGACATCGTGGTACGGGACGCCTTCCTGCCCGCCGATCTCGCGCCCGGTGACCTTCTTGCCGTGCCCGCCACCGGCGCGTACTGCCGTTCGATGGCGAGCAACTACAACCACGTGCTCCGCCCGCCCGTCGTCGCCGTCAATGACGGGGAGGCCCGGGTGATCGTCCGGCGTGAGACGGAGGAGGACCTCCTGCGTCTCGACGTCGGGTGACCCCAGTACACCAGCACCATGCGCGGCGGAAGATCTCCTGTCTTCCGCCGCCGACAAAATGAAATAGATGTCTCACGATCCGGACCACGGGCAGAAAGTCCGGTTCGGTGAGTGAGACTGGTCCAACCGTAGAGCGCATGAGGAAACGAGGTCGGATGATGCGTACGCGTCCGCTGAAGGTGGCGCTGCTGGGCTGTGGGGTTGTCGGCTCAGAGGTGGCGCGCATCATGACGACGCACGCCGACGACCTCGCCGCCAGGATCGGGGCCCCCGTCGAGCTCGCAGGGGTCGCCGTCAGAAGGCCCTCCAAGGTCCGGGAGGGTATCCCTGCCGATCTGATCACCACCGACGCCACCGCTCTCGTCAAACGCGGGGACATCGACGTCGTCGTCGAGGTCATCGGCGGCATCGAGCCTGCCCGGACTCTGATCACCACCGCCTTCGAACACGGTGCGTCCGTCGTGTCCGCGAACAAGGCCCTCCTCGCCCAGGACGGCGCCGCCCTGCACGCCGCCGCCGAGGAGAACGACAAGGACCTCTACTACGAGGCCGCCGTCGCCGGAGCCATCCCGCTGATCCGGCCGCTGCGCGAGTCCCTCGCCGGCGACAAGGTCAACCGGGTGCTCGGGATCGTCAACGGGACGACCAATTTCATCCTCGACAAGATGGATTCCACAGGCGCGGGTTACCAGGAGGCCCTCGACGAGGCCACCGCCCTCGGGTACGCGGAGGCCGATCCCACCGCCGACGTCGAGGGGTTCGACGCCGCGGCCAAGGCCGCCATCCTCGCCGGGATCGCCTTCCACACACGCGTGCGCCTCGACGACGTCTACCGCGAGGGCATGACCGAGGTCACCGCCGCCGATTTCGCCTCGGCGAAGGGGATGGGCTGCACCATCAAGCTGCTCGCCATCTGTGAGCGCGCCGCCGACGGAGGCTCGGTGACCGCCCGCGTGCACCCCGCCATGATTCCGCTGACCCACCCGCTCGCCTCCGTGCGCGGCGCGTACAACGCCGTCTTCGTGGAGTCCGACGCCGCCGGGCAGCTGATGTTCTACGGTCCCGGTGCCGGTGGCGCGCCGACCGCCTCGGCCGTTCTCGGTGACCTCGTCGCCGTGTGCCGCAACCGGCTCAGCGGGGCCACCGGGCCCGGCGAGTCCGCCTATGCCGCCCTGCCCGTGTCGCCGATGGGCGATGTCGTCACGCGTTACCACATCAGCCTTGACGTCGCCGACAAACCGGGTGTTCTCGCCCAGGTTGCCACCGTCTTCGCCGAGCACGACGTCTCGATCGATACGGTTCGCCAGCAGGGCAAGGACGGCGAGGCCTCCCTCGTCGTCGTCACCCATCGTGCGTCCGACGCGTCCCTGGCCGGGACCGTCGAGGCGCTGCGCAGCCTCGACACCGTGCGGGGTGTCGCCAGCATCATGCGGGTTGAAGGAGAGTAGCCAGCAATGACCCACCAGTGGCGCGGAATCATCGAGGAGTACCGGGACCGGCTGCCGGTGTCCGACAGCACGCCGGTCGTCACCCTCCGCGAGGGCGGCACGCCGCTCGTACCCGCGCAGGTGCTCTCCGAGCGCACGGGCTGTGACGTCCATCTCAAGGTGGAGGGTGCCAACCCCACCGGGTCCTTCAAGGACCGCGGTATGACCATGGCCATCAGCAAGGCCAAGGAGGAGGGGGCGAAGGCTGTTATCTGCGCCTCCACCGGCAATACGTCCGCCTCCGCCGCTGCGTATGCCGTGCGCGCCGGGATGGTGTCGGCCGTGCTCGTGCCTCGGGGCAAGATCGCGCTCGGCAAGATGGGCCAGGCCCTCGTGCACGGCGCGAAGATCCTCCAGGTCGACGGCAACTTCGACGACTGCCTCACCCTGGCCCGGGAACTTTCCGACAACTATCCGGTGGCGCTGGTCAATTCGGTCAACCCGGTTCGTATCGAGGGACAGAAGACCGCTGCCTTCGAGATCGTGGACATGCTCGGCGACGCGCCCGACATCCATGTCCTGCCGGTGGGCAACGCGGGCAACATCACGGCCTACTGGAAGGGCTACAAGGAGTACGCCGCCGACGGTGTCGCGGGGCGGACCCCGCGCATGTGGGGCTTCCAGGCGTCCGGTTCGGCGCCGATCGTGCGCGGCGAGGTCGTCAAGGACCCGTCGACCATCGCCACCGCGATCCGCATCGGCAACCCGGCGTCCTGGACGTACGCGCTGGCGGCGAGGGATGAATCGGGCGGTCTCATCGACGAGGTGACGGACCGTGAAATCCTGCGTGCCTACCGGCTGTTGGCGGCGCAGGAGGGTGTCTTCGTCGAGCCCGCGTCCGCCGCGTCCGTCGCCGGTCTGCTGAAGGCCGCCGAGCAGGGCAAGGTCGACCCGGGACAGCGGATCGTGTGCACCGTCACCGGAAACGGCCTCAAGGACCCCGACTGGGCCGTCGCGGGCGCCCCGCAGCCGGTCACGGTCCCGGTCGACGCGGCGACGGCGGCCGAGCGGCTCGGACTCGCGTAACCGGGGCGTCCCTGCCTCGCCCCGGGTACCCGCGGCGTCCCTGCCTCGCCCCGGCGTAACCGGGGCGTTCCCGGGGGATAACCCTGTACGGCACCCGACAGAGGGGGCACAGGGGGCTTACGACACGCATCGTGCGCCTCCTGTGCGCCCTATGTCGCCACAGAACCTTCCTTCGATACGCTGTACCGAACCCGCCCGCCGCATATGCCGCGGTACCGCGCCGTCCCTGCGGCCCGGCCTTCGGGTTTTCCGTACGTATCGAATCGAAGGTCATTCGACCCATCACGCAGCTCAAGGAGAGTCATCGAGCGATGGCCGGTCCAGCCTTCCGCGCCGCCGCCGTCAGGGTGCGCGTCCCCGCCACCAGCGCCAACCTCGGCCCGGGCTTCGACGCCCTCGGCCTCGCGCTGGGGCTCTACGACGACGTGGTCGTCCGGGTGGCCGACTCCGGGCTGCACATCGACATCGCGGGTGAGGGCGGCGAGACGCTCCCGCGCGACGAGAGTCATCTCCTCGTACGGTCCCTGCGCGCCGCCTTCGATTCCCTGGGCGGGCAGCCACGCGGCCTGGAAATCGTGTGCGCCAACCGCATTCCGCACGGCCGTGGCCTGGGCTCCTCCTCCGCCGCCATCTGCGCCGGCATCGTCGCAGCCCGCGCCGTGACCATAGGCGGCGACAGCCGGCTCGACGACGCCGCGCTGCTGGAACTCGCCACCGAGATCGAGGGCCACCCGGACAATGTCGCGGCCTGCCTCCTCGGCGGTTTCACGCTCTCCTGGATGGAGCGCGGCGCCGCCCGCGCGATCCGCATGGAGCCCGCAGATTCCATCGTTCCGGTGGTTTTCGTGCCCGGAAAGCCGGTCCTGACCGAGACCGCGCGCGGACTGCTCCCGCGCACCGTGCCGCACGTCGACGCCGCCGCCAACGCGGGCCGTGCGGCCCTGCTCGTCGAGGCCCTCACCAGGCGCCCCGAGCTGCTGCTGCCCGCCACCGAGGACCGCCTGCACCAGGAGTACCGCGCCCCGGCCATGCCGGAGAGCGCGGCGCTGGTGGAGCGCCTGCGGGCCGACGGGATCCCCGCGGTGATCTCCGGCGCGGGCCCCACCGTCCTGGCGCTGGCCGACGGCGACAGCGCCGACAAGGTGGCCGACCTGGCCGGCGAGGGCTGGGCCGCCAATCGGCTGGAACTGGACGGTCAGGGAGCGAGCGTGCTGCCGCTTGCGTCCTGACACACGGTTGCCGGATTTCGAGAGGGGGAATGTTTGTTGGATCCGGTAGTGTTAACCTCAAGTCTGCACCCGACCCAGCCATGGCGAGGTGCTTGGTGTCCCCGTCCGGGACGACCCTTCTTCCGGGAGCCTCCCACGCCGCACTGTGTTTCGTATCTCGTACCTGAGCCGTACGTCGTACGCGGACACTGAGCGGTTTGCAGAGCACGCTCCGGAACCGGCGTGACCGAGCCGCCTGACACAAAACCGGGTGCCAGGGCTTCGGGAAGCGCCAATCACCAGATATTTCCTCCGTCGTTTCGGCGGAACACCGCCCCGGCACGGTCCACACAGACTGGACCGAAGCCGGACAGCACAACCGGTCGCCGAGCCAGACAGGCCGACGTCCGCTCCAGGGAAGGACCCTTCGTGAGCGACACCACCGATCTGATGGGCGCACGTGTCGAGGAGACCGCTGCCGCGCCCTCCACGGATGCCTCCGCGCCTGCCACCGGTGCCGGCTCGCGGCGGCGCCGCGGTACCGGCCTCGAGGGCATGGTGCTGGCCGAGCTGCAGCAGGTCGCATCCGGCCTCGGCATCAGGGGTACGGCGCGTATGCGCAAGAGCCAGCTGATCGAGGTCATCAAGGAGGCGCAGGCGGGTGGGGGTGCTGCCCCCGCCAAGGCCGAGGCAGCCGCCGAGACCAAGCCGAAGCGCCGGGCCACCTCCAGGACCCGTACCGGCGATGACGCCGCTCCGGCCGAGACCAAGGCCGAGAAGCCGGCGGAGCAGGCCGTGGCCCCGCAGCAGATCGAGATCCCCGGCCAGGGAGCCGGTGACGACGCCCCCGCCGAGCGCCGTCGGCGCCGCGCCACCGCCGAGGCCGGCAGCCCAGAGACGGTCACCGCCGAGGCGAAGACCGAGCCGAAGGCCGAGACGCCGTCCGCCAAGCTCTCGACTTCGCTCGAGCAGGGAGGTACCCCCACGGCTCAGGGCGAGGCCAAGGCGGCCGCCGACGCCGGTGACCAGGGCGGCGACGGGCGCCAGGGCCGCCGTGACCGCCGTGAGCGCGGCCGGGAGCGTGACCGCGACCGCCGCGGCAAGGGCGAGGAGCAGCCGGGCCAGGGCGGCCCGCAGCGCGGCCAGCAGCAGAGCCAGCCGCAGGGCGGCGGCAGCCGTCAGGACCGTCAGGACCGCCAGGACCGTCAGCAGCAGGACGACGACGACTTCGAGGGCGGCCGTCGTGGCCGTCGCGGCCGCTACCGCGACCGCCGGGGCCGCCGTGGCCGCGACGAGATCGCCGAGCCGCAGCTCGCCGAGGACGACGTCCTGATCCCGGTCGCGGGCATCCTGGACATCCTCGACAACTACGCCTTCATCCGTACGTCGGGCTACCTGCCCGGTCCGAACGACGTGTACGTCTCCCTCGCCCAGGTCCGCAAGAACGGCCTGCGCAAGGGTGACCACATCACGGGTGCGGTCCGTCAGCCCAAGGAGGGCGAGCGCCGCGAGAAGTTCAACGCGCTGGTCCGCCTCGACTCCGTCAACGGCATGGCCCCCGAACACGGCCGTGGCCGCCCGGAGTTCAACAAGCTGACCCCGCTGTACCCGCAGGACCGGCTCCGCCTGGAGACCGACCCGGGCGTGCTGACCACCCGCATCATCGACCTGGTGTCGCCGATCGGTAAGGGCCAGCGCGGTCTGATCGTGGCCCCGCCGAAGACCGGCAAGACCATGATCATGCAGGCGATCGCCAACGCGATCACCCACAACAACCCCGAGTGCCACCTGATGGTCGTCCTCGTCGACGAGCGTCCGGAAGAGGTCACCGACATGCAGCGGTCGGTCAAGGGCGAGGTCATCTCCTCGACCTTCGACCGCCCGGCCGAGGACCACACCACGGTCGCCGAGCTCGCCATCGAGCGCGCCAAGCGTCTGGTGGAGCTGGGCCACGACGTCGTCGTACTGCTCGACTCGATCACGCGTCTGGGCCGTGCGTACAACCTCGCGGCGCCCGCCTCCGGCCGCATCCTGTCCGGTGGTGTCGACTCGACGGCCCTGTACCCGCCGAAGCGCTTCTTCGGTGCGGCCCGCAACATCGAGGACGGCGGTTCGCTGACGATCCTCGCCACCGCCCTGGTGGACACCGGGTCCCGCATGGACGAGGTGATCTTCGAGGAGTTCAAGGGCACCGGCAACATGGAGCTCAAGCTCGACCGGAAGCTCGCCGACAAGCGCATCTTCCCGGCGGTGGACGTGGACGCGTCCGGTACCCGTAAGGAAGAGATCCTGCTCGGCGCCGAGGAGCTCAACGTCGTCTGGAAGCTGCGCCGGGTGCTGCACGCGCTCGACCAGCAGCAGGCGATCGAGCTGCTCCTCGACAAGATGAAGCAGACGAAGTCGAACGTCGAGTTCCTGATGCAGATCCAGAAGACGACGCCGACGCCGGGCAACGGCGACTGAGCGGGTCTTCACGGCGCAGGGCCGCTCCCTTCTCGCAGGAGGGGGCGGCCCTGCGCGTTGTCCGAGGGTGCGGTGCGCGCTGTGCAGTGCGGGCTGTGCGAGGTGCGGAGTGCGAGGTGCGGTGTGCGAGACCTTTACCACAGCGTTCCATTTTCGAGCGGTATGACACCTTCGAAGGAAACCGCAGGTGAGCGCGGTGCGGAGCACTGATCGGTGACCCAGCGTGTCGTTCGTCCCACATAGCGAACACGCTGCGTTGTGCAACCCTGTCTCCGGTTTCTCCGTCTGACCGTACGGAGCGACGATGGAGCAGTACAGGCCGCCAGGACTGAGGAGCACATGCCTGCCGAGAGCACGCCGGACGCCGGCATAGCCGACGACGCCACGACGAACGGCCCCCGCCACCGAGGCCGCCGCAGCCGGCCGGAGGGCAAGCGGCGCAAGGCCCTCCTCGTCACGGCCTGGACCGCCGCGGGCATCCTCGTCCTCGGTGGCACCGGGGTCGGCTATCTGTACTTCAAGCTCAACGGCAACATCAAGAGCGTCGACATCAACCAGGCCCTCGGCACCGACCGGCCCCTGAAGGCCGACAACGGCTCCGAGAACATCCTGGTCCTCGGCTCGGACACCCGCTCCGGCAACAACAAGAAGCTGGCCGGCGGTGTCGACGACGGCACCGGCCGTTCGGACACGGCGATGATCGTGCACCTCTACAAGGGCCACAAGGATGCGAGCGTCGTCTCCATCCCGCGCGACACCCTTGTCGACCGCCCGGAGTGCACCGACCCCAAGGGCGTCACGCACGCTGCCGCCCCCCGGTCGATGTTCAACGAGGCGTACTCCACCGGTGGCGCCGCCTGCGCGGTGAAGACCGTCGAGTCGTTCACCGGCATCCGCATGGACCACTACATCGAGGTCGACTTCTCCGGCTTCCAGAAGCTGATCGACGAGCTCGGCGGCGTCCAGGTGACCACCACCAAGGACATCCACGACAACGACAGCCACCTCGACCTGGCGGCCGGCACGCACACGCTCAACGGTCAGCAGGCGCTCGGCCTGGTCCGCACCCGGCACGGCGTCGGGGACGGATCCGACCTCGGCCGTATCCAGCTCCAGCAGGCCTTCGTCAAGGCCCTGGTCAACCAGGTCAAGCACATCGGCATCCTGACCAGCCCGGCCAAGCTGTACGACCTAGCCGACACCGCCACCAAGGCCGTCACCACCGACTCCGACCTGGGCTCCGTCACAAACCTGGCGTCCTTCGCCAACGGGCTGAAGGGCATCAGCTCGTCCCACATGAACATGGTGACGATGCCGGTCCAGTACGACCCGGTGAACCCCAACCGCGTCATCATGGAGAAGGCGAAGGCCCAGCTGGTGTGGGACGCCCTCAGGAACGACCGGCCGGTCCCGGCGAGCGCGACGAAGGGCACGGCGACGGGCGAGGCCCAGGGCGTCGTGACGTCCTCGTAGGCGAGCGGGAATAGTTCACCCGTGCCCCCCGGTTTTGGGGGATGCGGCCAGTCCTGGCAGACTGGTACGTCGGCTCCGGTTCACGCCTCCGCATCCCGCGGTTGCGACCCGGCGCCCTCCCGGAATCTAGGAGACACCTTGAAGCGCGACATCCACCCCGCGTACGTCGAGACGCAGGTCAGCTGCACCTGTGGCGCGTCGTTCACCACCCGTAGCACGATCGAGTCCGGCACCATCCGGGCCGAGGTCTGCTCCGAGTGCCACCCGTTCTACACGGGCAAGCAGAAGATCCTCGACACCGGTGGCCGTGTGGCCCGCTTCGAGGCCCGCTTCGGCAAGGCTGCCGCTGCCAAGAAGTAGCGAGCCCCACTTCGCCGGTCCACGGCTGTGTCCCGCCTTCGGGATGCGCCGGGACCGGCGTTTTTGGTCGCCCGCCTTCCCCTTCCCAAGCAGTACAGGAGCCCCAAGATGTTCGAGGCCGTCGAGGAACTCGTCGGTGAACACGCCGACCTGGAGACGAAGCTCGCCGATCCGTCGGTCCACGCCGACCAGGCGAACGCGCGCAAGCTCAACAAGCGCTACGCCGAGCTGACCCCGATCGTCGGCACGTACCGCTCCTGGAAGCAGACCAGGGACGACATCGAGACGGCCCGCGAACTGGCCGCCGACGACCCGGACTTCGCGGCCGAGGTCAAGGAGCTGGAGCGGCAGCGCGAGGAGCTCACCGAGAAGCTGCGCTTCCTGCTGATCCCGCGCGACCCCAGCGACGACAAGGACGTCATCCTGGAGATCAAGGCGGGCGCGGGCGGCGACGAGTCCGCCCTGTTCGCCGGCGACCTGCTGCGCATGTACCTGCGCTACGCCGAGCGCGTCGGCTGGAAGACCGAGATCATCGACTCCACCGAGTCCGAGCTCGGCGGCTACAAGGACGTCCAGGTCGCCGTGAAGGCCCGCGGCCAGCTGGAGCCCGGCCAGGGCGTGTGGGCCCGTCTGAAGTACGAGGGCGGGGTGCACCGCGTGCAGCGGGTGCCCGCGACCGAGTCCCAGGGGCGTATCCACACCTCCGCGGCCGGTGTCCTCGTCACGCCGGAGGCCGAAGAGGTCGACATCGAGATCAACCCGAACGACCTCCGCATCGACGTCTACCGCTCCTCCGGCCCGGGCGGCCAGTCCGTCAACACGACCGACTCCGCCGTGCGTATCACGCACATTCCGACCGGGGTCGTCGCCTCCTGCCAGAACGAGAAGAGCCAGCTGCAGAACAAGCAGCAGGCGATGCGTATCCTGCGCTCCAGGCTGCTCGCCATGGCGCAGGAGGAGGCGGAGAAGGAGGCCGCCGACGCCCGCCGCAGCCAGGTCCGCACCGTCGACCGCTCCGAGAAGATCCGCACCTACAACTTCCCGGAGAACCGCATCTCGGACCACCGCGTCGGCTTCAAGGCGTACAACCTGGACCAGGTCCTGGACGGCGACCTCGACGCTGTGATCCAGGCCTGCGTCGACGCGGACTCGGCAGCCAAGCTCGCCGCCGCGTAAGGCCCGTACAAGCACAACGCTCAGCCCCGGAGGACCAGCGTGCAGCAAAATTTTGGGGGTCGACCCCCAAGCCCCCGCAGCGTGCTGCTCGCGGAGGTGGCCCAGGCCACCCAGCGGCTGGCCGACGCCGGCGTGCCCTCGCCGCGCAACGACGCGGAGGAGCTCGCGGCCTTCGTGCACGGCGTCAAGCGGGGCGAGCTGCACACCGTGAAGGACGCGGACTTCGACGCCCGCTACTGGGAGGTCATCGCCCGCCGCGAGGCGCGCGAGCCGCTTCAGCACATCACCGGGCACGCCTACTTCCGGTACCTGGAACTCCAGGTCGGGCCCGGGGTGTTCGTCCCGCGCCCCGAGACGGAGTCCGTGGTCGGGTGGGCCATAGACGCCGTACGCGCGATGGACGTCGTCGAACCGTGCATCGTCGACCTGTGCACCGGCTCGGGCGCCATCGCGCTCGCCCTGGCCCAGGAGGTGCCGCGCTCGCGCGTGCATGCCGTGGAGCTGTCCGAGGACGCCCTCCAGTGGACCCGCAAGAACATGGCGGGCTCCAGGGTCGACCTGCGCCAGGGAGACGCCAGGGACGCCTTCCCGGACCTCAACGGCCAGGTCGACCTGGTGATCTCCAACCCGCCCTACATCCCGCTGACCGAATGGGAGTACGTGGCCCCGGAGGCCCGCGACTACGACCCCGAGCTGGCCCTGTTCTCCGGCGAGGACGGCCTCGACCTGATCCGCGGACTGGAGCGCACCGCGCACCGGCTGCTGCGCCCCGGCGGTGTCGTCGTCATCGAGCACGCCGACACCCAGGGCGGCCTGGTGCCGTGGATCTTCACCGAGGAGCGGGGCTGGGCCGACGCGGCCGATCATCCCGACCTCAACAACCGCCCACGCTTCGCGACCGCCCGCAGGGCGCTGCCGTGAGCACCCCGACGACTCTCTTTCCGCAGCAGTACGTGTACGAGGAGGCCCGTTAGACATGGCACGGCGATACGACACCAACGACGCGACCGACCGCGCGACCGGTCTGCGTGAAGCCGCGTCCGCCGTCCGCCGTGGGGAACTCGTGGTGCTGCCGACCGACACCGTGTACGGCATCGGCGCCGACGCGTTCTCCTCGGAGGCCGTGGCCGACCTGCTTCAGGCCAAGGGCCGGGGCCGCACCATGCCCACGCCCGTCCTCATCGGCTCCCCGAACACGCTGCACGGCCTCGTCACGGACTTCTCCGAGATGGCCTGGGAACTCGTCGACGCTTTCTGGCCGGGTGCCCTCACGCTGGTCGCCAGGCACCAGCCGTCCCTGCAGTGGGACCTGGGGGACACCCGGGGCACCGTCGCCGTGCGCATGCCGCTGCACCCGGTCGCCATCGAGCTGCTGACCGAGGTCGGCCCGATGGCCGTCTCCTCCGCGAACCTGACCGGCCACCCGGCACCGGAGGACTGTGACGCCGCGCAGGAGATGCTCGGCGACGCGGTCTCCGTCTATCTGGACGGCGGCCCGACCCCCGGCAACGTCCCCTCGTCGATCGTCGACGTCACGGGCAAGGTGCCGGTCCTGCTGCGCGCGGGCGCAGTCTCGGCCGACGAGCTGCGCAAGGTCGTACCCGACCTCGAGGTGGCGAATTGACACCCCCTGATGTGGGGCGTGGTATAGGCAACGGGGAACGTGCGGCGGAGATCACGACGACCTTCGTGGGGCTTCCGCGCGACAGCTTCCGCATCCTCCACGTCAGCACCGGCAACGTATGCCGCTCGCCCATCACCGAGCGGCTGACCCGGCATTACGTGACCCAGCGGCTCGGCATCCTGGGCAGCGCGCTGATCGTGGAGAGCGCGGGCACCTGGGGCCACGAGGGCGCGCCCATGGAGGCGAACGCGGAGGCGGTCCTCGCGGACTTCGGCGCGGACGCCTCCGGCTTTGTCGGCCGCGAACTCCTGGACGAGCACGTGATCTGCGCCGACCTGGTCCTGACCGCGACCCGCGACCACCGCGCCCAGGTCATCTCCATGGGCCACTCGGCGGGCCTGCGTACCTTCACGCTGAAGGAGTTCACCCGCCTCGTGCGGGCGATAGACCCCGCCACGCTGCCTCCCCTGGAGGAAGGCGTGGTGGAGCGCGCCCGCGCCCTGGTCCGTGCGGCCGCGGCTCTACGCGGGTGGCTCCTGGCACCGACGGCGGAGGCCGACGAGGTGTTCGACCCGTACGGGGCACCGCTGACGTTCTTCCGGTCGATCGGGGACGAGATCAACCAGGCGCTGGACCCGGTGGTGACGGCGCTGACCGGGGTACCGGCGCGCATGTAGCCGTCGCCGGGCAGCGGCAGACGTGTCAACACCGGGCGCCACTGACGTCTCAGGCCTACATTGGTCCTACGTCACCGTCGACGCCCCCGGAGCCCACCATGGCGGTCACCCATACCCTCGAGGCCGACGTCCTGCGTCGGCAGGACCCCGAGCTGGCCGACATCCTCCTCGGGGAACTGGCCAGACAGTCGACGACGCTGCAGCTCATCGCCGCCGAGAACTTCACCTCTCCGGCAGTGCTCGCCGCCCTGGGCTCGCCACTCGTCAACAAGTACGCCGAGGGCTATCCCGGCAGCCGGTACCACGGCGGGTGCGAGATCGTCGACGTTGCCGAGCGCATCGCCGTGGAGCGCGCGAAGGCGCTGTTCGGGGCCGCGCACGCCAATGTGCAGTCGCACTCGGGATCGTCCGCGATGCTCGCCGCGTACGCCGCTCTGCTCAGGCCCGGTGACACCGTGCTCGCCATGGGGCTGCCGCACGGCGGCCACCTCACGCACGGCTCGCCCGCCAACTTCTCCGGCCGCTGGTTCGACTTCGTCGGCTACGGCGTCGAGGCCGAGTCCGGGCTCATCGACTACGAGCAGGTGCGCACCCTGGCCCGTACGCACCGTCCCAAGGCCATCGTGTGCGGGTCCATCGCCTATCCGCGGCACATCGACTACGCCTTCTTCCGGGAGGTCGCCGACGAGGTGGGCGCCTACCTCATCGCCGACGCCGCCCATCCGATCGGGCTCGTCGCCGGGGGAGCGGCGCCCAGCCCGGTGCCGTACGCCGATATCGTCTCCGCCACCACGCACAAGGTGCTGCGCGGTCCGCGCGGCGGCATGCTCCTGTGCGGGAGCGAACTGGCCGAGCGCGTGGACCGGGCCGTCTTCCCCTTCACCCAGGGCGGCGCCCAGATGAACAGCATCGCCGCCAAGGCCGTTGCGTTCGGGGAGGCGGCCAACCCGGCCTTCGCCGCGTACGCCCGTCAGGTCGTCGCCAACGCCCGGGCGCTCGCGGCGGGCCTGGCCGCCGAGGGGATCACGGTCACCACCGGCGGCACCGACACCCATCTGCTGACCGCCGATCCCGCCCCGCTGGGCGTCGACGGCCGCACCGCGCGACGGCAGCTCGCGGCGGCCGGTATGGTCCTGGACACCTGTGCGCTGCCCCACGGCGACGCCCGTGGACTGCGTCTGGGCACTGCCGCACTGACCACGCAGGGCATGGGCGAGGCAGAGATGGCGCGCGTCGCCGCACTGTTCGCCGCCGTGCTGCGCGACGAGGTGGAGGCCAAGGCGGCACGTGAAGAAGTGCGGGAGCTGGCCGGTGGATTTCCGCCGTATCCGCGCTGGTGAGGGGGATACGGAACGTCGAACACAGCCACACGTGCAACCATCGTCGCTACCCGTTCGTCCTCAACCATATGCACGCAGAGCTAGGGTGTGGGGCTGAGGATGCCCAGCGAGACCTGTGGGGAAGCCCGTGCGTGAATACCTGCTGACGCTCTGCATCACGGCCGCGGTGACGTATCTGCTGACAGGGCCGGTACGCAAGTTCGCGATCGTGGCCGGAGCCATGCCGGAGATCCGGGCCCGTGACGTGCACCGGGAACCGACTCCCCGGCTCGGCGGTATCGCCATGTTCTTCGGCCTGTGTGCGGGCCTGCTGGTCGCCGATCACCTCAAGAACCTCAACGAGGTCTTCGAGAAGTCGAACGAGCCGCGGGCGCTGCTGTCCGGGGCCGCGCTCATCTGGCTCATCGGTGTGCTGGACGACAAGTTCGAGATCGACGCCCTGATCAAGCTGGGCGGCCAGATGATCGCCGCGGGCGTCATGGTCATGCAGGGTCTGACGATCCTGTGGCTGCCCGTTCCCGGCGTCGGCACGGTCTCGCTCACCCAGTGGCAGGGCACCCTGCTGACCGTGGCGCTGGTCGTCATCACGATCAACGCGGTCAACTTCGCCGACGGCCTCGACGGGCTCGCCGCCGGCATGGTGTGCATCGCGTCGGCCGCGTTCTTCATGTACGCGTACCGGATCTGGTACGGCTACGGGCTGGAGGCCGCCGCCCCCGCGACCCTCTTCGCGGCGGTCCTGATGGGCATGTGCCTGGGCTTTCTGCCGCACAACATGCATCCGGCGCGGATCTTCATGGGCGACTCGGGGTCGATGCTGATCGGGCTCGTGCTCGCCGCCGGTGCCATCTCGATCACCGGGCAGGTGGACCCGGACGCGATGAACCTGTTCTCCGGTTCGGAGCGCGCCACGGTCCACCAGACCGTCCCGGTCTACATCCCGCTGCTGCTCCCGCTGACGATCATCGCCGTTCCGGTCGCGGACTTCTTCCTCGCGATCGTGCGCCGCACCTGGCGCGGCCAGTCGCCGTTCGCCGCGGACCGCGGGCATCTGCACCACCGGCTCATGGATATCGGGCACTCGCACAGCCGGGCCGTCCTGATCATGTACTTCTGGTCCGCGCTCATTTCCTTCGGCGCGCTGGCCTACTCCGCGAACTCGGCGTCCATGTGGATCGTGCTCGGCATCGTGGCGCTGAGCGCCGTCGGGCTGGTCCTGCTTCTGCTGCCGCGGTTCACGCCGCGTGCCCCGCGTTGGGCCGAGGCCTTCGTGCCCCCGCGCTACCGCCGTCGGCGCCGGGCCGCCGCCCTCCGGCCGGTGCCGGCCACCGCGCACGAAGGCGAGCCGAGGCCGGGGGACGAGCGCCGCACACCGGTCGTCGCGGGTGTCTCGTCAGTCAACGGAGCCACTGCCATCGGCACCCGTACGCGTCTGGACCGGCGCCGGGCCGAGTCGTCACGCTGACGGACAAGGTAAGAATCTGACGAGCGCGTTGCCAACTCCTGGGGGTGCAAAGCGCCTCAATACCAGACAAGCGGGTGCCGCATCCGCGCATCCGCGCAGGTTCACTCTCATGTGTGACTGCCAGCACACACCCTAGGTAAAGACCGCATCAAATAGTTTGTGATACGGTTCACGAGAACCCCGGGAAAGAGCCTGAGGAACCCACTGTGACGGTCCTCTGGCGTGAGGTTCTCTCGCGGCCCGGGACTACGCTCGTCCATGACGACACCCTGCCCCCTGTGAAAGCGGAGTTGCCGCCATGCCGTCCAATGACGCCCGGAACCTTCTGCAGACCGCTGTGCCCACAGCGGCGGTCGGCGTGATCGCCGTCGCCGTGAGCGGTGTGGTCGCGGGGGGCAAGGGGGCGCTCGGCGCGGCTGTCGGCGTGCTGCTGGCCATCCTGTTCATGGGGATCGGTCTTTACGTCCTGCAGTGGACGGCAAAAACGCTCCCGCATCTGTTCCAGGCCATGGGTCTGATGCTGTATGTCGCTCAGCTCCTGCTCCTCCTGATCTTCGTGGGCCTCTTCAAGGGCACTTCCCTCTTCAATCCGAAGACGTTCGCGGCCGCGCTCGTCGTCTCAACGGTCGTGTGGATGGCGGCGCAGGCGCGTGCGTACATGAAGGCCAAGATCTTCTACGTCGACCCGGACTCCCAGAAGAGCGAGAAGTCCGAGAAGACAGGGTCTTCGTCGTGAGGGGTAGGGCCGGGATAAAGACGTGTGAGATCTCCTGCTATCGTCCGGTGCCAACTGCGGCATCGCGGGCGCGGGCATCTGAGCTGACGCCTGCTCAATCGCGAGGCTTGATGCCCGACAGCCGCCCCCACATCCGTAACACCAGTCCGGTGCCGATCCGCGGCTGCGCGCCGCGCCGACACAACGAGGTTGCCGTACCCATGCGTCACGCCGAAGGAGCCCGCGGTGAGTGCTGACCAGACCCAGCTCGCCTTTGACTGGAGTTGTCGGATCATGTCCGACAACGGGTGTGGCTTTCCGGCTCCGGGCCTGCACTCCTTCCTCTTCAAGCCGATCGCCACGGTCGGCGGGTTCGAGTTCAACAAGGTCATGCTGCTGGCGCTCATCACCAGCCTGCTCGTCGTGACCTTCTTCTGGGCCGCCTTCGGCAACGCGAAGGTGGTGCCCGGCAAGCTCCAGATGGTGGCCGAGGCCGGTTACGACTTCGTGCGTCGTGGCATCGTCTACGAGACCCTCGGCAAGCGCGAGGGCGAGAAGTACGTCCCGTTCATGGTCTCGCTGTTCTTCTTCATCTGGATCATGAACATCTGGTCCGTGATCCCGCTGGCCCAGTTCCCGGTGTCGTCGGTCTTCGCCTTCCCGGTGGTGCTCGCCGCGATCGTGTGGATCATGTGGGTCTCGCTGACGTTCAAGAAGCACGGCTTCGTCGGCTTCTTCAAGAACGTCACGGGCTACGACAAGTCGCTCGGCGCGGTGCTGCCGCTGGTCATGGTCATCGAGTTCTTCTCGAACCTCTTCGTGCGCCCGTTCACGCACGCGGTGCGACTGTTCGCCAACATGTTCGCCGGTCACCTGATGCTGGTGATGTTCACCGTCGCCTCCTGGTACCTGCTGAACAGCTACATGATCCCGGCCGCCGGCGTCTCGTTCGTGATGACCATGGTCATGATCCTCTTCGAGCTCTTCGTCCAGGCCGTCCAGGCGTACGTGTTCGTCCTGCTGGCCTGCTCCTACGTTCAGGGCGCTCTCGCCGAGCACCACTGAGCCGAGTCCCACCCCCGCAAACCCCCAGACGTCCGGTGGCCAACCTCCACCGGTCCGTAAAGAGAAGGAAGATTCAGCATGGCTGCCACTGAGACCCTCGCCGCTGTCTCCGGTTCCATCGGTTCCGTCGGTTACGGCCTCGCCGCCATCGGCCCCGGCGTTGGCGTCGGCATCATCTTCGGTAACGGCACCCAGGCCCTGGCCCGTCAGCCCGAAGCTGCCGGTCTGATCCGCGCCAACCAGATCCTCGGCTTCGCCTTCTGCGAGGCGCTCGCCCTCATCGGCATCGTTATGCCGTTCGTGTTCGGTACCAAGTAAGACCTACTTACCGACACGTAACGACGAAAGGCACTGATGTGATCGCCAACCTGGCACAGCTGGCGGCCGAGGAACAGCAGAACCCGCTGATCCCGGCCGGTCCCGAGCTGCTCGTCGGCACCATCGCCTTCGCCATCGTGTTCTTCTTCTTCTGGAAGAAGCTGCTTCCGAACATCAACAAGGTTCTGGAGGAGCGCCGCGCGGCGATCGAAGGCGGTATCGAAGAGGCCGACGCCATGAAGGTCGAGGCCCAGAGCGTGCTCGAGCAGTACAAGGCTCAGCTCGCCGAAGCCCGGCACGAGGCCGCGCGGCTGCGCCAGGAGGCGCAGGAGCAGGGCGCCACCCTCATCGCCGAGATGCGCGCGGAGGGTCAGCGGCAGCGCGAGGAGATCGTTGCCGCCGGTCACGCGCAGATCGAGGCCGACCGCAAGGCCGCCGCTCAGACGCTGCGGCAGGACGTCGGCAGGCTCGCCACCGACCTGGCCGGCAAGCTCGTCGGTGAGGCCCTCGAGGACCACGCCCGGCAGAGCCGCGTCATCGACCGCTTCCTCGACGAGCTCGAGGAGAAGGCCGAGGCCGCGCGATGAACGGAGCGAGCCGCGAGGCCCTGGCAGCCGCACGTGAGCGTCTCGACGCGCTGACGGACTCGACGTCCGTGGACGCGGCGCAGCTCGCCGGCGAGCTGGCCGCGGTCACCGCGCTGCTCGACCGCGAGGCCGGCTTGCGCCGGGTCCTCACCGACCCGGCCAAGCCCGGTGAGGCCAAGGCTGAACTGGTCCAGCGCCTCCTCGGTGGCCAGGTCGGCGGTCCGGCCGTCGACCTGGTGGCCGGCATGGCGCGCTCGCGCTGGTCGCAGCCGCGCGACCTGGTGGACGCGCTGGAGGAGCTGGCGAACCTCGCCGACCTCACCGCCGCCGAGAAGGCGGGCGCGCTCGACGACGTCGAGGACGAGCTGTTCCGGTTCGGCCGGATCGTCTCCTCGAACACCGAGCTGCGCGCCGCGCTGACCGACCGTGCCGCGAGCACCTCGGCCAAGATCGAGCTGCTGCACCGGCTGCTCGGTGGCCGGGCCAACGTGACGACTGAGCGTCTGGTGACGCGCCTTGTGACCGCGCCGCGGGGACGTAGCCTGGAAGCGGGAATCGAGTCCCTGTCCAGGCTTGCGGCCGCGCGCCGTGAGCGCCTGGTCGCCGTCGTCACCTCGGCGGTCCCGCTGAGCGATGTGCAGAAGCGGCGTCTAGGCGCCGCGCTGGCGAAGCTCTACGGCCGCCAGATGCACCTCAACCTGGACGTGGACCCCGACGTCGTCGGAGGCATCCGGGTGCAGGTCGGGGACGAGGTCATCAACGGTTCGATCGCGGACCGGCTCGATGACGCCGGCCGCCGCATGGCGAGCTAGCAGCAACTCCATACGCAGTACTACGGCCCGAGTTGGGCCGTGCAGAGGATTCCTGGGGGTCGCCCCCAGACCCCCACAGAAACTTCGGGCCCAACAAGGAGAGCAGGGAACCCAGATGGCGGAGCTCACGATCCGGCCGGAGGAGATCCGGGACGCGCTGGAGAACTTTGTCCAGTCGTACAAGCCGGACGCGGCCTCGCGCGAGGAGGTCGGTACGGTCACCCTTGCCGGCGACGGCATCGCGAAGGTCGAGGGCCTGCCCTCGGCCATGGCCAACGAACTGCTGAAGTTCGAGGACGGCACCCTCGGCCTCGCCCTCAACCTCGAGGAGCGCGAGATCGGTGCCATCGTCCTCGGTGAGTTCAGCGGCATCGAGGAGGGGCAGCCGGTGCAGCGCACCGGTGAGGTGCTCTCCGTGGCTGTCGGCGAGGGCTACCTCGGCCGCGTCGTCGACCCGCTCGGCAACCCGATCGACGGTCTCGGCGAGATCGAGACCGACGGCCGCCGCGCCCTCGAGCTGCAGGCCCCCACGGTCATGCAGCGCAAGTCGGTGCACGAGCCGATGGAGACCGGCTACAAGGCCGTCGACGCGATGACCCCGATCGGCCGCGGCCAGCGCCAGCTGATCATCGGTGACCGCCAGACCGGCAAGACCGCCCTGGCCGTCGACACGATCATCAACCAGCGCGACAACTGGCGCACCGGCGACCCGAAGAAGCAGGTCCGCTGCATCTACGTCGCCATCGGCCAGAAGGGCTCCACCATCGCGTCCGTGCGCGGTGCCCTGGAGGAGGCCGGCGCGCTCGAGTACACGACGATCGTCGCCGCCCCGGCGTCCGACCCGGCCGGCTTCAAGTACCTGGCGCCCTACACCGGTTCGGCCATCGGCCAGCACTGGATGTACCAGGGCAAGCACGTCCTGATCATCTTCGACGACCTCTCGAAGCAGGCCGACGCCTACCGCGCCGTGTCCCTGCTGCTGCGCCGCCCGCCGGGCCGTGAGGCCTACCCGGGTGACGTCTTCTACCTGCACTCCCGTCTGCTGGAGCGCTGCGCCAAGCTCTCCGACGACATGGGTGCCGGTTCGATGACCGGTCTGCCGATCGTCGAGACCAAGGCCAACGACGTCTCGGCGTTCATCCCGACCAACGTCATCTCCATCACGGACGGCCAGTGCTTCCTGGAGTCCGACCTGTTCAACGCCGGTCAGCGTCCGGCCCTGAACGTCGGTATCTCGGTCTCCCGTGTCGGTGGCTCCGCCCAGCACAAGGCGATGCGCCAGGTCTCCGGCCGTCTGCGCGTCGACCTCGCCCAGTTCCGTGAGCTGGAGGCGTTCGCCGCCTTCGGTTCCGACCTGGACGCCGCGTCGAAGGCCCAGCTGGAGCGCGGCCAGCGCATGGTCGAGCTGCTGAAGCAGGCCCAGTACCAGCCGATGGCCACCGAGGACCAGGTCGTCTCGATCTGGGCCGGCACCAACGGCCGTATGGACGACGTTCCGGTCGCCGACATCCGCCGCTTCGAGAAGGAGCTCCTCGAGTACCTGCACCGCAAGGAGCAGGGCCTGATGACCTCCATCAAGGAGGGCGCCAAGATGTCGGACGACACCATCCAGGCGATCGACGACGCCGTCGCGGAGTTCAAGAAGCAGTTCGAGACCTCGGACGGCAAGCTGCTCGGCGAGGACGTTCCTGCCGCTGCCGCCAAGTGACGTAAGGAAGGGACCTGACTCATGGGAGCCCAGCTCCGGGTCTACAAGCGTCGCATCCGATCCGTCAGCGCGACCAAGAAGATCACGAAGGCGATGGAGATGATCGCCGCCTCGCGCGTCGTCAAGGCGCAGCGCAAGGTGGCGGCCTCCACGCCGTACGCGACCGAGCTCACCCGCGCGGTCACGGCGGTCGGCACCGGCTCGAACACCAAGCACCCGCTGACCACCCAGGCCGAGACGGTGACCCGGTCCGCGGTGCTGCTCCTGACGAGCGACCGCGGTCTGGCCGGCGCCTTCAACTCCAACGCGATCAAATCGGCGGAGCAGCTGACCGAGCGGCTGGAGCGCGAGGGCAAGCAGGTCGACACGTACATCGTCGGCCGTCGCGGTGTGGCCCACTACAACTTCCGTGAGCGCAAGATCACGGAGTCGTGGACGGGCTTCACGGACGAGCCGTCGTACGCGGACGCCAAGAAGGTCGCGGCCCCGCTGATCGAGGCCATCGAGACGGAGACGGCGAACGGCGGCGTGGACGAACTCCACATCGTCTACACCGAGTTCGTCTCGATGATGACGCAGACGGCGCTGGCCGACCGACTGCTGCCGCTCAGCCTCGAAGAGGTTGCGGAAGAGGCGGCGCCGAAGGGCGAGATCCTTCCGCTGTACGAGTTCGAGCCGTCGGCGGAGGACGTCCTGGACGCCCTGCTGCCGCGCTATGTGGAGAGCCGTATCTACAACGCGCTGCTCCAGTCGGCCGCTTCGAAGCACGCCGCCACGCGGCGCGCGATGAAGTCGGCCACCGACAACGCCGGAGAGCTCATCGAGAATCTCACCCGGCTTGCCAACGCGGCCCGCCAGGCCGAAATCACCCAGGAAATCAGCGAGATCGTCGGTGGCGCGAGCGCCCTGGCCGACGCGACCGCGGGGAGTGACCGCTAATGACCACCACTGTTGAGACCGCGACGGCTACGGGCCGCGTCGCCCGGGTCATCGGCCCGGTCGTCGACGTGGAGTTCCCCGTCGACGCGATGCCGGACATCTACAACGCCCTTCACGTCGACGTGGCCGACCCGGCCAACGCCGGCGCGAAGAAGACGCTGACCCTGGAGGTCGCCCAGCACCTGGGTGACGGCCTGGTCCGCGCCATCTCCATGCAGCCCACCGACGGTCTGGTCCGCCAGGCCCCGGTGACCGACACCGGTGCCTCGATCTCCGTCCCGGTCGGCGACTTCACCAAGGGCAAGGTGTTCAACACCATCGGTGAGGTGCTGAACGTCGACGAGAAGTACGAGGGCGAGCGCTGGACGATCCACCGCAAGGCCCCGAACTTCGACCAGCTCGAGTCCAAGACCGAGATGTTCGAGACCGGCGTCAAGGTCATCGACCTGCTGACCCCGTACGTCAAGGGCGGCAAGATCGGTCTGTTCGGCGGCGCCGGCGTCGGCAAGACGGTGCTCATCCAGGAGATGATCTACCGTGTGGCCAACAACCACGACGGTGTCTCCGTGTTCGCCGGTGTCGGTGAGCGCACCCGTGAGGGCAACGACCTCATCGAGGAGATGACCGACTCGGGCGTCATCGACAAGACCGCACTCGTCTTCGGCCAGATGGACGAGCCCCCGGGCACCCGTCTGCGCGTGGCCCTCGCGGGTCTGACGATGGCGGAGTACTTCCGTGACGTCCAGAAGCAGGACGTGCTGTTCTTCATCGACAACATCTTCCGCTTCACGCAGGCCGGTTCCGAGGTGTCGACCCTGCTCGGCCGTATGCCCTCCGCGGTGGGTTACCAGCCGAACCTGGCCGACGAGATGGGTCTCCTCCAGGAGCGCATCACCTCGACCCGCGGTCACTCGATCACCTCGATGCAGGCGATCTACGTCCCCGCCGACGACCTGACCGACCCGGCCCCGGCCACCACGTTCGCCCACCTCGACGCGACGACGGTTCTGTCCCGTCCGATCTCCGAGAAGGGCATCTACCCGGCCGTGGACCCGCTGGACTCCACGTCCCGCATCCTGGACCCGCGCTACATCGCGGAGGACCACTACAACGCCGCCATGCGCGTCAAGACGGTCCTGCAGAAGTACAAGGACCTCCAGGACATCATCGCGATCCTCGGTATCGACGAGCTCGGCGAGGAGGACAAGCTCGTCGTCCACCGTGCCCGTCGTGTGGAGCGCTTCCTGTCCCAGAACACCCACGTCGCCAAGCAGTTCACCGGCGTCGACGGGTCGGACGTCCCGCTGGACGAGTCGATCGCGGCCTTCAACGCGATCATCGACGGTGAGTACGACCACTTCCCGGAGCAGGCGTTCTTCATGTGCGGTGGCATCGAGGACCTGAAGAAGAACGCGAAGGAGCTGGGCGTCTCCTGACGCTCGCCTGCGGCGGGCCCGAACCGGGCCCGTGAGCAGGACTGCCTCTTGGCGAGAGGGGTGGAGAAGCGTCCCGTGGGCTCACACCCGCGGGGTGCGGTCCGCCCCTCTCCCCACGCCGCTGCATCACAGCGGGGGCTGAGCCAATCCGCGGCTACCGTCGCATGGCCCCCGCACCCCCGGCCGATGGCCGGGGCGGGCCGAGGCACTTTGGTGCTGCACGCCCTACTAGACTTATGACCCAACACCCGGCACCACCGCCGGGTGGTGACCCGAGGAGCCACCCTTGGCTGCTGAGCTGCACGTCGAGCTGGTCGCTGCCGACCGCCAGGTCTGGTCCGGCGAGGCCACCCTGGTCGTCGCGCGCACCACGTCCGGCGACATCGGCGTCATGCCCGGTCACCAGCCGCTGCTCGGTGTGCTGGAGTCGGGCCCGGTGACCATCCGAACGAGTGATGGTGGAACGGTCGTCGCCGCGGTGCACGGCGGTTTCATCTCGTTCGCGGACAACAAGCTGTCGCTGCTGGCCGAGATCGCCGAACTGTCGGACGAGATCGATGTCCAGCGCGCGGAGCGGGCGCTCGAGCGCGCGAAGGAGGAGGCCGACGCCTCCGCCGAGCGCCGTGCGGACGTCCGACTGCGTGCGGTGGCGGCGCGCTGACCCCAGGGCGCCATGTAAGGACGTGACTCAGCCGCGGCCGGCCCGGAGCAATCCGGTGCCGGCCGCGGCTGAGGCAAATGCGGGTGTTTTTTCCGTTCCGTTACCTAGGAGACGAGGAGGTCGGTGTCGATGGTCCTCGCTCTGACTGTGTGCGGAATTGTCGTTGCACTCGTGGCGGTGGGGCTGTTCGTCTTCGGCCTGCGCCGCAGGCTGATCCAGCGCTCCGGCGGGACCTTCGACTGCAGTCTGCGCTGGGACGTGCCGGAGAAAACCGACACCAGCGGCAAGGGCTGGAGCTACGGCGTCGCCCGCTACAACGGCGACCGGATCGAGTGGTACCGCGTCTTCTCCTACGCCCCGCGCCCCCGCCGAGTCCTGGAGCGCTCGGCGATCGAGGTCGCCGGCCGGCGCAACCCCGAGGGCGAGGAGGAGCTGGCGCTGCTCTCCGACGCCGTGATCCTCGCCTGTCACCATCGGGGCACGCGTCTGGAACTCGCGATGAGCGAGGACGCGCTGACCGGTTTCCTGGCTTGGCTGGAAGCCGCTCCCCCCGGACAACGGGTGAATGTGGCGTAGCCACATTCACCCGTTGGGTGGGGGTCCCCCCGGACGGAGTCTGGGGGAGCGTCAACGTGGCCTGAATCCTTCGGACAGGTTTACGACAGGCCGTTGCTCAAGGCACTCACCAGCTCTCCGTTGCTGGTGTCACCGCTGAACTCCCAGAAGAACGCTCCGCCCAGCCCCTGGTTCTTGGCCCACGCCATCTTCGTACCGATGGTGGCGGGGGTGTCGTACGACCACCAGTTGCTGCCGCAGTGCGCGTACGCCGTGCCCGCGATGGTGCCGGTCGCCGGGCAGGACGTCTTGAGCACCTTGTAGTCCTCGATGCCCTGCTCGTACGTACCGGCCGCCGCGCCCGTGGCCGTGCCGCCCGGGGCGTCCTGGGTGACCCCCGTCCAGCCGCGGCCGTAGAAGCCGATGCCGACCAGCAGTTTGTTCGCGGGTACGCCGATCGCCTTGTACTTGGCGATCGCGTCGGCCGTGGTGTAGCCGGCCTTCGGGATGCCGCTGTACGAGGTGAGGGGCGAGTGCGGGGCAGTGGGGCCCTGTGCGTCCCAGGCGCCGAAGAAGTCGTACGTCATCACGTTGTACCAGTTGACGTAACTCGCGGCGCCCGCGTAGTCGGCCGCCTCGATCTTGCCGCCGGAGGAGCCGTCGGCGGTGACGGCCGCGGTGACCAGGGCGGAGGAGCCGAACTTGGATCGCAGCGCGGACATCACGTTCTTGAAGGCTGCCGCCCCGCTGGTGTCGCAGGACAGACCGCAGGCGTTCGGGTACTCCCAGTCGATGTCGATGCCGTCGAAGACATCGGCCCAGCGTGAGTCCTTCACCAGGTTGTAGCAGGACTGCGCGAAGCCCGCCGGGTCCTTGGCCGCGTCCCCGAAGCCGCCGGACCAGGTCCAGCCGCCGAAGGACCACAGCACCTTGATGTTCGGGTACTTGGCCTTCAGCTCGCGCAGCTGGTTGAAGTTGCCGCGCAGTGGCTGGTCCCAGGTGTCGGCGACGCCGCTGACGGACTGGTCGGCGGTGAACGCCTTGTCGTAGTCGGCGTACGAGTCGCCGATCGCGCACTTGCCGCCGGTGACGTTGCCGAAGGCGTAGTTGATGTGCGTGATCTTCGCGGCGGACCCGGACGTCACCAGGTTCTTGACGTTGTAGTTGCGCCCGTAGATGCCCCACTCGGTGAAGTAGCCGAGCTTGACCTTGTCGCCGGTGGTCGGGGGCGGGTTCGTGGAGCCGCCCGTGGTGTGCACGGCGACCGCTCCGCCGGCCGGGCCGGTCTGACCGGCGGTGTCACGGGCCTGGACGGTGTACGAGTAGTCGGTGCCTGCGGTCAGACCGGTGTCCGTGTACGAGGTCGTCGTCACGGTGGCGACCGTCCTGCCGTCGCGCAGGACGTCGTAGTTCTGAATGCCCTTGTCGTCGGTGGCCGCCGTCCAGGACAGCGTCACCGAGGTGTCCGTGATGCCGGATGCGGTGGGGGTGCCCGGCGCGGAGGGCGGGTTGTCACCGGGGACCGTGGTGCCGCCGTCACAACTGCCGCCGTTCAGCTTGCAGTTGGAGGGCGCGCCGGAGCCGGTGCCGTTGAAGCCGAAGGAGACCGAGGCGCCCGGGGCGAGGGTGCCGTTGTAGGACTTGTTCTTGGCGGTCCAGTGGGTGCCGGAGTTCGTCACGTCCGCGTCCCACGCCGAGGTGACGGACGTGCCGGAGGGGAAGTCCCACTCGATCGTCCACGAACTGATCGCGGTGGTACCGGAGTTGGTGACCGTCCATTTGCCCTCGAAGCCGGTGCCCCAGTCCTGGGTCTTGACGTAGTCGGCGGTGGCCGAAGCGGCGGCATGGGCGGGGCCTGCGAGGCCCACCAGGCCGGCCAGGGGAAGCAACAGCGTGGCGAACCCTGCCGCGGCTCTGTGTCTGAAGCGCATACAGCGCCTCCTTGATCGGTCGGGGGCATGACTGAGCCTTCACGCCCACAGTGCCGCGAGAATAGAAAGGTCTGGACCATCGGTCAATAGGTCTGGACCACTCTGCGGATCGGTGTGCTGGACCCTCAACTCCTGCGTCAGTACGGCCGCTTGGACCCGGCTGCGCAGCTCCAGCTTGCCCAGGAGACGGCTGACGTGCGTCTTCACGGTGGCCTCCGCCATGTCCGGACGAGTGGCGATCTCCGCGTCGGACAGGCCCTCGCCCAGACAGGACAGCACCTCGCGCTCCCGCCCGGTGAGCGCCTCCGGCACCGCAGGATCGGCCCACTTGGGCTCTGACGCGTGGGCTGATCACCCAGACCCGTCCGCTCGGCCCCGAGAAGGCCCCGGCCTCCGCCGTCACCCTTCCGCAGGAGCGCCGTACCCTGACCGGACGGTAAGCGGTCCTGGGAGGGCGGATGAGCGAGGAGACGCGACCCGGTGCGGTGCTCGTCGTGGACGACGACGCGGCCATCCGCCGCTCGCTGGAGCGTGGGCTGCGGCTGAGCGGCTTTCGCGTCCGCACGGCCGGCAGCGGCCCCGAGGCACTGGCCGCGATCCGTGACGCACCGCCCGATGTGCTCGTCCTCGATGTGTCGATGCCCGGAATGAGCGGCATCGAGGTGTGCACCCGGCTCCGCGACGACGACCAGGATCTGCCCGTCCTCATGCTCTCCGCCCTCGACGAGACCGCCGACCGCATAGCCGGGCTCCAGGCGGGCGGCGACGACTACCTCGTCAAACCGTTCGCCCTGCAGGAACTGGTCCTGCGGCTGCACGCCCTGCTGCGCCGGCGACCGCCGACGGACCGGGACGTGCTGCGGGTCGCCGACCTGGTGATCGACCCGGCGGCCCGCACCGCCCACCGGGACGGCCGGCGCCTGGAGCTGACCCGGCGCGAATTCGAACTCCTGGAAGTGCTCGCCCGCAACGCGGGCCTCGTCCTCACCCGCGACCAGCTCCTGGACCGGGTGTGGGGCTACGACTTCGACGTACGCACCGACGCCGTCGACACCTTCGTCAGCTATCTGCGGCGCAAGCTGGAGACGGACGGGCGGCCCCGGCTGGTCCACACCGTGCGCGGCGTGGGCTTCGTCCTGCGGGAACAGCCGTGAGACTGTCCACCCGCATCGGACTCGCCGTGGGAGCCACCGTCCCGCTGCTCGTGCTCGCCTCCGGCTGGCTGCTGCTGATGCCCCTGATCGCCCGCGATCTGCACCGCGAGGAGGACAATCACCTGCGGCAGCGGGCCACGGCCGTGCTCCCCGACGCCCGCGCCCTGCTGCGGGCGGCGGCCGCGGGCCGGCCCAAGGCGGCCGACAGCAGGGAACGGCAGCTGTACAGCGGGGCGCTGGACGTCGGCGTACGCGTTGTCGGACCGGACGAGACCTTCCGCGGGGGACCGCAGCCCGGCGCCGCGGTCGCGCTGCCCGCGCAGGCCACCGCACCGGTCACCGTGCGGCACGCCGGGCACAGCTGGCGGACCCTGTCCATGCCGATCGAGGGCGCCAAGGTCCCGGGCACCCTCTGGGTCTTCCAGCCCGACACCGCCGACCGCACCCAACTCCGGCTCGTGCGGCGGCGCGTGGTCATGACCGCCCTGCTCGCCGCCCCCCTGTCCGGCCTGCTCGCCTGGGGTATCGCCACCGGCGCCACCGGCCCCCTGCGCCGCCTCGGCCGCCGCACCGCCGGGCTCGACCCGCGCGCCAGCACCGCCCGGCTGCGCCACGACCCCACCGGCGTGACCGAGGTCGACGATCTCGCGGCCACCCTCCAGACCGTCCTGGCCCGCTACGACGAACAGGCCGCCCGCACCGCCGAGGCGCTGGAGACGGCCCGCTCCTTCTCCGCGGCCGCCTCGCACGAACTACGCACCCCGCTCATGAGTATGGGCACCAACCTCGACATTCTCGCGGACCACCCCGAACTGCCCGAACCGGACCGCACCGAGGTCCTCACCGATCTGCGCCGCGAGCACACCCGCCTCCTGGGTCTGCTGGTGATGCTGCGCGAACTGGGGCGTGGTGACCTGGTGGGGGCGGAGGCGTTCCGCACGGTGGATGTGGCGGAGGCCGCGGACGCGGCGGTCGCGGAGGCCCGGCGCCGTGATCCGGACGCCCGGATCACCCTGCGGGCGGAGCAGGGGCTCACCGTGCACGGTTGGGAGCCCGGACTGCGGCTGCTGATCGACAACCTGATCGCCAACGCGCTGGCGCACGGACGGGACACGGAGGGGCGGGCGAGTGTGGCGGTCGGTGTGCGGGGGACCGGCACCGAGGTCCTGATCACCGTGGACGATCGCGGCCCCGGAGTGCCGCCCGAGGCCCGCGGCCTGATCTTCGAACGCTTCCGGCGGGGCCCGGACAGCATCGGCTCGGGTCTCGGCCTGACCCTGGTCGCCCAGCAGGCCGCACTGCACCGGGGGAGCGTGACGGTCGCCGACGGCCCCGACGGCGTCGGGGCGCGCTTCGAGGTACGGCTGCCGCGGGCCGGCGGGGGCCTGCCCGACCGACGGGACTGGCTGATCGGGACAGCCGGGACAAAGCGGTCACAGACTTCCCACAAAGACGGTTCCTAGCCTCCGCGTCATCGGACGGACGACGGGGCCGTCCGGGAACGGAGGAGGAGATGTACGTACGACGGAGGCGCACCCTGCTCGTCGGGCTCGCCGCGGCGGCGCTGCTGGTGAGCGGGACCGGGGCGGCCACGGCCGAGAGCACGCCCACGACGGCCGCCACGGCCACGACGGCGCCCACCGGCGACGGGGCGAAGGCGCTGTGCAAGCGCGTGCCGAAGATCGAACAGCGGATCGACCGGGCCCTGGAGCGGCTCGACGGGGGAGTGGGCGTCCGGGGGTCCATCGCCCGGCTGCAGGCGCGCGTGGACAACGCGAAGAAGGCGGGCCACAGCGAGATCGCCACGTATCTGCAGGACCGGCTGGACTTCCGCAAGTCCCTGGTGCCGACGCTTCAGCAGCGGCAGAAGGACCTGGCGGGCGTCAAGACGTGGTGCGCGGACCACGACAACGGCAAGGCGGCGAGCTGATGCGTGGACCGCGGGTGCTGCGCGTCGCGGTACCCGTGGTGGCCCTCCTGGTGGGGCTCACCACGGGCTGCGCGCGGGACCACGGAGCGGCGGCGACGCCGTCGTCGTCGTCCGTGACCTCCGGCTCGTCCGCGAGTCCCTCCGGTCTCACGGACATGCAGAAGAAGGTGTCCGCCGCGGAATCCGCGCTCTCGGCGGCGGACCGGGACGCGGCCCAGGAGGACAGCAGCCGCTGACCTGCCGGGGGTCCGGGGATGACCCCGGACCCCCGGCGGGGGCGGTGTTCTCGGCGGTCGCCGCCGGGTATCCGCAGCACGTCCGCGGTCTTCTTGTTGGCGTGTCGGGCCGGGATGCTGCATTTTTCGGGGGTGACCCCCGGACCCCCGGCGGGGGTGGTGTTCTCAGCGGTCGGCGCCGGGTATCCGCAGCGCGTCCGCGGTCTTCTTGTTGGCGTGTCGGGCCGGGATGCTGCATTTTTCGGGGGTGACCCCGGGACCCCCGGCGGGGGTGGTGTTCTCAGCGTTCGCCGCCGGGTACCCACAGCACGTCCCCGGTCTCCTTGTTGGCGTACCGGGCCAGGATGAACAGCAGGTCGGACAGCCGGTTGAGGTAGGTCGCGGTCAGAGGGTTCATCACCTCGCCATGGGTCTCCGTCGCGGCCCAGGTCGAGCGCTCGGCGCGCCGTACGACCGTGCACGCCTGGTGCAGCAGGGCCGCGCCGGGCGTGCCGCCGGGCAGGATGAACGAGCGCAGTTTCTCCAGTTCGGCGAGGAAGCGGTCGCAGTCCGCCTCCAGCTTGTCCACATAGAACTGCTCGACCCGCAGCGGCGGGAACTCGGGGTTCTCGACCACCGGCGTCGACAGGTCCGCGCCCACGTCGAACAGGTCGTTCTGCACACGGGTGAGGACCTTGACGACCTCCTCGTCGAGGCCGCCCAGCGCGATCGCGGTGCCGATCACCGCGTTCGCCTCGTTGGCGTCCGCGTACGCGGCGATGCGCAGGTCGGTCTTGGGCACCCGGCTCATGTCACCGAGGTGCGTCGTGCCCTTGTCGCCGGTCCGCGTGTAGATGCGCGTCAGATTGACCATGCTTTCAATCTAGACGGTCGCCTCACCGGTGCCGAGGCAAGCCCGGAAGCATCAATCAGTGTGAAACCGCACGGAATTGCTTCCGCCCTTGGGGACGTGACACGTATCTCACCCTGTGAGACGTGACACGGGTTACTAAGCGCTCACACCAGCGTTCACGAGCGCTAGGGTCCGGCCGAGAGGAATACGAAGCGCGTCAGGGGAGTCGCACAGTGGCACGGAAGCTTGCCGTCATCGGAGCCGGACTGATGGGTTCCGGTATTGCCCAGGTATCGGCTCAGGCCGGCTGGGAGGTCGTCCTGCGTGATGTCACGGACGAGGCGCTCACCCGTGGAACGGACGCCATCAAGGCCTCGTACGACAAGTTCGTGAGCAAGGGCAAGCTGGAGGCGCACGACGCCGACGAGGCGCTTGCCCGCATCACCCCGACCACCGACCTCGACGCGGCCGCCGACGCGGATGTCGTCGTCGAGGCCGTCTTCGAGAAGCTCGAGGTCAAGCACGAGATCTTCCGGACGCTCGACAAGATCGTGCGCGAGGACACCGTGCTGGCGTCCAACACCTCCGCCATCCCGATCACCAAGATCGCGGCCGCCACCGAGCGCCCGGAGCGGGTCGTCGGCGTGCACTTCTTCTCGCCGGTGCCGATGATGCAGCTCGTCGAACTGGTCCGCGGCTACAAGACGAGCGACGAAACCCTCGCCACCGCCCGTGAGTTCGCCGAGTCCGTCGGCAAGACCTGCATCGTCGTCAACCGTGATGTCGCCGGTTTTGTGACGACCCGTCTCATCTCGGCGCTCGTCGTCGAGGCCACCAAGCTCTACGAGTCGGGCGTGGCCACCGCCGAGGACATCGACCTGGCCTGCAAGTTGGGCTTCGGGCACGCCATGGGACCGCTGGCCACCGCCGACCTCACCGGCGTCGACATCCTGCTGCACGCCACCAGCAACATCTACACCGAGTCCCAGGACGAGAAGTTCGCTCCGCCGGAGCTGATGCGCCGGATGGTGGATGCCGGTGACATCGGCCGCAAGAGCGGGCAGGGCTTTTACAAGTACTGAACCGCACACGCCTCTGAGGGGTCACCCCATGGGGTGAATTCGGTATCGGTTCGCTTACAGACGGCAACCTGATCGACCTCTGGACAGTCAGAGGTTGTCAGAGGTTGCACCATCACGACGTGGAGTACGAACGACGCACTCTCGGGGAGCGCATATGCACATCAGGGGCGACCACGCCGAGCTGGTCGTCGGGGGCCGCCTCGACGTCCGCAGCGCGGCGGACGCCCGTACGGTCCTGCACTCGGCCGTCGACGACGGAGTCGGCGACCTGGTGCTGGACCTGTCCGAACTGGACTCCTGGGACGCCACCGGCCTCGGGGTGATCATGGGGGTCCACCGTCGGGCCGGGCGGTGCGGCCGGCGACTGGTGCTGCGTGGCGTGCCGCCGCAGATGCAACGCCTGCTGGTGGCCACCCGGCTGCACCGGATCCTCGCCATCGAGGGTGGCATCGGAGTGGAGTCGCTGCCCCGGGTGTGACCGGGCGCGCCGTGCGCGGCATTACGGTAGTGAACGCCGACATTACGGTAGTGAACGCCGACATTACGGTAGTGAACGCCGACGAATCGCACGTCGCACCCAATCCTCACGAGACTGTGACGTCTCGGACGGCGCGGTACCCCGACTTGTCAGAGATACTGTGCGAAGGTTTAGGGTTCGGCTGCCCGTCGCCCGACACCCTCGAGCGGGCACCGGACCAGAAGCGACAGCGCAGTGTGCAGCAAGGCCGGGAGGGGCTCAGGCACACGACGCTTTTGGGGGGCTAGGACCTATGGACCCGAACAACACGGGACCCGAGGAGTACGGCCACGACGGCGCACATGACGCGCCGCGCCAGCGCCCGCCACGGGACCCCATGACTCCGGACTTCGGACAACCGGCTCCGGCACTCGCCCGCACCGTCCGGCTCGTGTCGGGCGACTTCCTGGTGACCGTCAACCCCGTGGACGGCAGCGAGATAGAGCTCTGCCCGCCGGGCGAGCGGCCCGCGCGAGCGGTGAAGCACACCGCCGCCGAGCGGGCCGAACTCGATCGTGCCGCCCGGCCGCCCGTTCCGGCCGGGCCCCCACAGCCGCGCCTGCCGCTGCTGGAGCGCCAGGACGAGCGCGAGCGGCTCGTACGGCTGCTCGCCCGCGGCCGCTCGGTCCGCCTCACCGGACCCTCGGGCTCGGGCCGCAGCGCGCTCCTGGACGTCGTCGCCGAGGACTGCACGGACCTCGCCCCCGACGGTGTCGTCCGCCTTTCCGGCTACCGGCGCACCACGAGCGACCTCCTGTACGACCTCTTCACCGCCGTCTACAACGCGCCCCTGTACCGCCCGGAGCACGACGAGCTGCTCCAGTACGTACGCGAGATCGGCGCCGTCGTCGTCCTCGACGATCTGGAGTTCGGCGGCAGCGGGCTGGACGAGCTGCTCGACGCGACGCCCGAGTGCGCGTTCCTGCTCTCCGCCACGCCCGACGTGCCCGCCCCCTCGGCTGACTCGCACGTCGAAGAGGTCTTCCTCGACGGCCTCGACCGCGCGGCAGGACTCGAACTCCTTGAGCGGGCCATCGGCCGCGACCTCACCGAGGAGGAGACGAACTGGGCGGGCGACCTGTGGTTCGAGTCCGAAGGACTGCCCCTGCGCTTCATGCAGGCCGGGGCGCTGCTGCGACAGCGTGACCGGCGGCGGGCCGACGAGAGCGCCGTCGACGAGTACGGCGTCTTCGAGGACGTCCCGGTGGATGCGCCCTTCGACGCCGGGGACAGGCACGACGTACCGCTGCCCTCGCTCGCCGAGGCCGCCGCGCCGGCCCCGCTGCTCGCCTCCCGGCTGAGCGCCTCGGCGCGAGAGACGCTCAAGTTCGCGGTCGCACTGGCCGGTGAGGTGCCTCACCAGACGCATCTGCCCGCCCTCGTGGACGACACCCACGCGGACGCGGCCCTCGCCGAGCTCGTCGGCTGCGCGCTGGTCTCCCCGGTCGGCTCCCACTACCGGCTCGCGGCCGGGGTACTGGCCCAGCTGGAGGCCGCCGGGTACACGACCGGCGCGGAGGAGCACGCCCTCAAGGCCGCCCAGCACTACGCCTGGTGGGCCGGGCATCCCTCGGTCACACCGGAACGGGTCTCGGCCGAGGCCGACGCCCTGCTGGCCGCACTCAACGTTCTGGCGCCCCTGGCCGCGACGCCCGCCGAGGACGAGGAGGACGCCGCCGTACGGCTGGCCCGGCAGGCCGCTCCCGCGTTCGCCGCGGGGCTGCACTGGGGCGCCTGGGAGCGGGCGCTGCGCTCCGGCGCGGAGGCGTCCCGGCTCGCCGGAGAGGTCGGCGAGCAGGCCTACTTCCACCACGAGTTGGGCATACTCGCGCTCTGCACCGGACAGCTCGACCGGGCCCGTGCCGAACTGGAGGCCTCCATCGGGCTGCGCGGCGCCCTCGCCGACAAGCGCGGCACGGTCGCCGGGCGGCGCGCCCTCGCCCTGGTCGCCGACCGCTCCGGC
>NZ_JBEOZU010000088.1:0-18374 GCF_040298185.1 Streptomyces sp. NPDC001634
CCGGCGTCGGCGCCCTCAGGCCAACTGTTCCGGCAACGGCCGGGGGTCCGCGGCGGTCGCGCGGCGGCGGGCGGCCAGAAGTCCGGCCGCGACGAGGGCGGCGGCCAGCCCGAGAACGCCCACCGCACCGGCGAGACTGCCGACCGCCGCCTCCCCGGCGAGCAGAACGAGCGGGCAGACGAACTCGCCGCCGAAGAAGGCCGCCATCCAGAGCCCCGTGCCCCGGCCGCGGTCCTCGAACGCCAGCCGGGACATGGCACTGGTGAGGAGTGCGGGCAGCAGCATGCCCGTGCCCAGGCAGTTGACCACCGCTCCCACGACCAGCAGCGGGGCGTTGCCGGCGAGGAACATCATCCCGAAGCCGACGGCGCACAGCGCAAGAACGACGGGCAGCATGGGGTCCGGAGAACGCTTCAGCCGGGCGAAGGTGACCGCTCCGGCCACGGTGGCGGCACTGGCGACCGCGGTGGCCAGACCGATCACGCCGGAGTTCTTCACCCCGAGGTCGTCGAGCAGGTACGACATCTCCACCGGGACGGTGTAGAAGACCATCGCACCGAAGAAGGTGAGGGCACAGATGCCCGCCAACTGCCGCCAGGGGAACGGGCGGCGGGTCTCCACCTCGGCCGGGCGCTCGTCGACGGCCGTCCGGGACGCCGGGTCGGGCAGGGCGGTGGCCATCAGCGGGGCGAGCGCGAGGCTCACGGCGTAGACCCAGAAGGGCAGGCGCCAGCCCGCCGCGCCGACGGCGCCGCCGAGCACGAAGAAGACGGTTGCCGACGCGGAGGCGCACATGGTCTGCAGGGCGAGGTACTTCACCCGTCGGTGACCTGTGTAGTAGTCCCCGATCAGCGTCGTGCAGCAGGTCATGATGGCGGCCTCGGTGACACCCACCAGGATGCGGACGGCGATGATGCCACCCAGCGAGTCGAGCCACAGCGGGGCCGTTCCGAACACGGCGTACAGAAGGGTCGCCACGATCAGCAGGCGCTTTCGGCCCAGCCGGTCCACGATCACCCCGGCGAACGGGGCCAGCAGTGCCAGCGCCAGCGCCGGAACGGTCAGCACAAGGGGAACCAGCGCCTTGGCCCCCGGGGTGGAGGCGAAGTGGTCCTGCATCTTCGGCAGCACCGGCGCGATCAGCACCGCGCCCAGGATCGGCAGACAGCTGCCCGCCATCAGCAGTGTCAGGCGCAGCAGATGGGCCGGGCCCGACACGGCGACGGGTGACGGAGCGGCGTCATCCACTGCGGCGGGGGACGGGGGCACGGAACCGGGCATGGCGACTCCAGGGACGGCGTACGGGAGCGGGCATGCCGTCACGGGCGCCGTCGACGGCGCACGGCATGCCGGGGAGACCCGCGCGCCGGCGGCTGGTCCGGACAGCGACGTGCGGGGTACGGACGACTATGGGCCGTCCGGGAGCCGGTCGCCATCCTTCGCGCGATCCGAATCCCGTATCGGGCTCATCCACGCTGTGGATGAGCGAGAAACGGTCAAGGGGAGGATCCGGCAACCAGTAGAAGTTTGAAGATTCAAACGAGATTGGCTAAGGTGAGACCATGACTACGACGCCACGCTGGCTGAATCCTGAGGAACGACGGGCGTGGCTCGCCTACGTCGAGTTCTCCACCCACCTGTCCGACCACCTGAACCGTCAGCTACGGCGGGACGCGGGGATGACGCATGCCGACTACACCCTGCTCGCCCACCTCTCCTCCGTCCCGGACCACACCCTGACCATGTCCGAGCTGGCCGAACGTCTGAGGATCACCCGAAGCCGGCTCACCCACGCCGTGACCCGCCTCCAGGAGGCCGGCTACGTCGATCGCCGCGAGGACCCCGGCAACCGCCGCAACCAGCTCGCCGTCCTCACCCCACAGGGGCTCGACCTCCTGGAGCGGGCGGCCCCGGGCCACGTCGAGGCCGTACGCCGCGCCGTCTTCGATGCGCTCACCCCTGAGCAGGTGAGCCAGTTCGCCGCGATCGGAGAGGCGATCAACGGCGCACTCCACCGCATGGACGCCGGCGACGACCAGGAGGCGCTGCCCTGGCGCCGGAGGTAGGGCAGCACTCCTCGTCGGCTACGCGGCGAGTTCTTTGGTGATGCGGTCCAGCATGAAGGCCGAGGACTCGCGGGCCCGTTCCTCCCAGGCGAAGACGCAGGCGGTCGCGACACCGTCGAAGCCCAGCTCGCGCAGGGTGCCGAAGAAGGCGTCCCAGTCGACCTCACCCTGGCCGATGTCGAGGTGCTGGTGGATACGGGCCGGGGTGCCCGGCGGGTTGAGGATGTAGCGCAGGCCGGACGAGCCCTTGTGGTTGAAGGAGTCCGCGATGTGGACGTGCTGGAGCTTGTCGCCGGCGTAGCGCATCATCGCGGCGATGTCCGCGCCGACCTCCGAAGCGCCCGAGAGGTGGAAGGAGTGGGGCGCGCAGTAGAGGTAGTTCACCCAGGGCTTGTTGATCGCGTGGACCAGGTCCACCGCCGGGGTGTTCTCCTCACAGAAGTCGTCCGGGTGGGCCTCCAGGTTGAGGGCGATGCCCTCCCGCTCGAACAGCGGGAGCAGCTCCTCGAGGGAGCGCCAGAAGGCGGCTTCGCTCTCGGCGGCACGCTCCGGCCGGCCGTTGAACTCCGAGTTCATCAGCGGGCATTCGAGGTCCGCCGTGATCTCGATCATCCGCTTCCAGTAGCGGACGGCTGCCTGGCGTTCCGCCTCGTCCGGTGACGACCACTTGTACAGGGGCAGAACGGAGGACAGTTGCACGCCGTGCGTGCGCAGGGACTTCTTCAGTTCCGTGACCCGCTCGTCGTCCGCCCGCGGGTGCAGGAAGAAGGGCATGAAGTCGTCGCGCGGCGACAACTCGATGTATTCGTAGCCGAGTTCGGCGACCGTACGCACCATGGCGTCGATCGACAGGGACCGGAACATGTACGGGTCCAGGGCGATTTTCATGCTGCGCCTCCGTAGAAAGCAGGGCGGGGCTCGAGGTCGGTGGCGATGACGCGGCCCGACTCCAGGGCCTCGACGGTCGCGGCCGTGATCACGGTCGCGGCGTAGCCGTCCCAGGCCGAAGGGCCGGTGGGCCCATTGCCGGCCGCGAGGTTCGCGATCCACTCGCGGAACTCGGTGTCGAAGGCGTCCACGAAGCGGCCCACCCAGTCGGTGAGCACCTCTGTGCTGTGCCGGCCCGCGGTGCGCACGCCGACGGCGGCCGGGTCGGGCAGGCGTACGAGTCCTTCCTCACCGACCACCTCGCACTGGATGTCGTAGCCGTACTGGCAGTTGACGAAGACCTCCAGGTCGACGCGGACGCCCTTCACGGTCTCGAAAAGCATGATCTGCGGGTCCTTCAGGTGCTCGAACCGCTTGCTCGTGGAGCGCGGGGTGACCACCTGGGTGGAGACGATCTCGTCGTCGAGGAGCCAGCGGAGCACGTCCACCTCGTGGACCGCCGTGTCCAGGGCGGCCATGGCGGAGGTGTAGGACTCCGGGACGGTCGGGTTGCGGTGGGCGCAGTGCACCACCAGCGGCTCGCCGACGCGGCCGGATTCGATGACCTGCTTCATCTGGCGGTAGCCGGCGTCGTAGCGGCGCATGAAGCCGACCTGCACCAGGCGGCGGCCATGGGCCGTCTCGGCCTCGACGATCTTCAGGCAGTCCTCGGCGGTGGTGGCGAGGGGCTTCTCGCAGAACACCGGTTTCCCGGCGGCGATCGCGTTCAGCACGTGTTCGGCGTGGGTCGGGCCCCAGGATGTCACGAGGACGGCGTCGACGTCGTCCGCCGCGACCACGGCGGCGCCGTCGGGCACCACCCGGGCGCCGGCCGGAGCCGCTCCCTCCTCGGCGCGGGCGGCGTCGATGTCGGTCACCACGGTGACGCGGGTGCCAGTGATGGTGTCGGTGAGGCGCCGGATGTGTTCCTTGCCGATCCAGCCGGCGCCGATGACGCCTACACGTACGGTCATGGTCGTTTCCTTGGAACAGAGGGTCAGGAGAAGCGCGCCCGGAGTTCGGCTTCCAGGGTTTCGAGGGTGCGGCCCTTGGTCTCGGGGACGTAGAGCTTGACGAAGGTGAGCGAGAAGATCCCCGCCACGACGAAGAGGAAGAAGGTGTTCGAGATTCCGATGCCCGAGACCAGGGACGGGAAGACCAGTCCGATCACGAAGTTGGTCAGCCACAGCACCACGGCCGCCACGCCCATGCCCAAACCGCGCATCCGCATCGGGAAGATCTCCGAGAGCATCAGCCAGGTCACCGGGGAGATCGCGCCCTGCTGGAAGGCGAGGAAGGTGACCGTCATGGCTGCCCAGCCGGTCGGCGGCCTTGCCGAAGCCCGCCCACTGCTCCGCGGTCAGCTCGGGCGACTCGGTGAACGCGCCGGTCTTCTCGTCCCGGTACATCGGCGGGATGAGGACAAGGTGGTGGGCGCCCGCGGCGGCGGTCAGCGTGGCGACCTGGCGTACGTGGGCGAGCATGCCGTCCCACGCCTCGGGGCGGTGCAGCGCGCCGAAGGCCGTACCCCCGGAGACCTTGAGCCCACGGGCGTCCAGCTCCTCCTTCAGACGTTGCGGATCGGTGGGGAGGTAGCCGTAGGGACCGAGCTCCAGCCATTCGTAGCCGGCCTGCGCGAGTTCGTCGAGAAAGCGGGTGTACGACACCTGGTGCTCGTCCTCGGGGAACCAGATGCCCCAGGAGTCGGGGGCCGAGCCGAGGCACAGGTTGCCTGCGGTGGTGCGCAGTGGGGTTGGCGCCGTTGCCATGACGTGTCCTTTGGGGATGGGGGACGGGAACTTCAGCTGGAGGTCGGGAAGTTGAAACCGGCCGCGACCTGCTGTGCGGGCTGGGGCCGGCGGGTGGTGACGACCTTGGGGCGGGTGTAGAAGCGGATGCCCTCGGGACCGTGGATCGGCGAGTCGCCGATGGAGGCGGTGAACAGGGCGGTGCCGTTGCCGTAGGGGTTGGCGTTGATCAGGTCGATGGCCCGGTCGAGGGTGTCCACCCGGAGGACGGCGAGGACGGGGCCGAAGAGTTCTTCCTTGTAGGCGTCCATCCCGGTGGTGACCCGTGCGTCCCAGGTGGTGCGCACCCAGCCGTGGGCGGGGTCGTCGCAGATCAGCCAGGCACGGTCCTGGCCGGGACCCGCCATGACGTTGAGGTAGTAAAGGTCGTAGCCGGGCGCGGCGACGGACGGACCCTGCCGGCCGTGCGGGATCAGGACCGTGTCGCCGGAGCGGACCTCGGCCAGGACGTCGATCGGGCGCTCGGGGGTGCCGTAGACACTCCCCCACGCTCGGCTTCGCTCGCGCGGGGGCACCCCCAGGTAGCCGAACACGTTCTCGCCCGCGACCTGGAAGTGGTAGATCTCCTCCAGCTCCGACTCCGCGCCGGGCCGGGCCTGGTCGTGCTTGTGCGGCGGATACGACGACCAGTTGCCGCCGGGGGTGAGGACCTCGCACACCAGGAGGTGCTCTGCCTCGAAGGTGCCGGGCGGGCAGTAGTTGTTGACCTGGCGGGAGCAGTTCCCGGCGCCGCGCAGTTCGACCGGCACGTTCTGCTGGGGCCCGTACCGAGCGGAGAGTGAGCTCCGCTCGGTACGGGCGGAGGGCAGTGCGAACCTCCCACCGAACACACGGCCGGTCAGGGCCTCCGACTCGCGGGGCAGGTGGGCGAAGTCGGTCACCGAGGCGAACACGCCCGTCCGGCCGCCGAGTTCAAAGCTCTGTCCGTCGACGGTGACGGTGCAGCCACCGGTCAGCGGCAGGACCAGGAACTCGGACTCCCCGGTGGACAGGGTGTGCGCCTCACCCGGCTTCAGGGTCAGGATCCTGAGGCCGGAGTATTCCCAGCCCGCCGACTCGGGCGTGACCAGGAGGCCGTAGGGGCCGTCGGCCGCAGTCCCCCGGGGCAGGTGGTACTTGGCCGTGTCGTTCACAGCAGGCTCACCGCTCGGTCCACGGCGCCGGCGACGTCGCCGCCCGCGGGGTAGAGCAGGGAGCGGCCCACGACCAGACCCTGCGCGGTGGGCTGTTTGAGGGCCTTGCCCCAGGAGGCGAAGGCGGCCCCGGCCCATCGCCAGCACACCTTTGGGGCCCTGCTTCACCACCGCCAGCTCCACCCCAGCGGCCAGCAGCGCCTGCGCGGCGGCATTCGGCTCGCGCTCACCGGTGGCCACCTCACACTCGTCGAGATTGCCGACCGCCACCGTCGTGTGCCGCAACGCCTGCGCGTAATAGGCCCGAGCCTGGTCCGGTTCCGTCCAGAACATCGGCCGCCAGTCGAGGTCGAAGACCGTCGCTCCCGCCTTGGCCCGGTGCGCCAGCGCGGCCGGCGTGGCCGAACGGCTGGGTTCCTCGCTCAGCCCGGTCCCGGTCACCCAGAAGATCCGCGCGTCCCCGACCGCCGCAAGGTCCAGCTCGTCCGCGTGAAGGTCCAGGTCGGGGGCCTTGGGCAGCCGGTAGAAGTACAGCGGGAAGTCGTCCGGCGGGAAGATCTCACAGAACGTCACCGGGGTCGGGGCGATGTCCGACGTGCCCACGAACCGGGCGTCGACGCCGTAGTCCTCCAGGGCCGTGCGGACGAAGTCGCCGAACGGGTCACGGCCCGTCTTGGTGATCGCAGCCGAACCATGGCCGTAGCGAGCGGCAGCCACCGCGACATTCGTCGGGCTGCCGCCCGGATACTTGCCGAACGAGGTGACCTCCGCCGGCCCCACGCCCGTCTGGAGCGGATACACATCCACCCCCACGCGGCCCATGGTCAGCACATCGAACGGCATCACGCCGGCTTCCCTTCGCCCCGGAAATCCGGGGAGTGGTCAGGAGAGAGCTTCCTATCGCGCTCTACTAGCGCGCTCTAGTGCGAGTACGATGACCCCTGTCCAAATGTCATGTCAATACCTTGTTGCCGGGAGATTCCGCGGCTGACCTAGGGTGGGCTCCGTCGAAGGGTGGGTGCACAGGTGGACGCATCGGGCAGGCAGCGGCCCACGATGGCCGACGTTGCCGACAAGGCGGGGGTGTCCCGCGCGCTGGTTTCGATCGTGTTCCGAAACCAGCCGGGAGCGAGCCGGGAGACCCGTGAGCGGGTGCTGCGGGTCGCCGACGAGATCGGTTACCGCCCCGACAGTGCGGCCCGGCTGCTGGCCCGTGGCCGCAGTCGTACGCTCGGCGTGATGTTCACCGTGCAGCAGACGTTCCACACGAACCTGATCGAGGGGATCTACCCCGAGGCGGAACGCCTCGGCTATGACGTCCTGCTCTCCGCGGCCGCCCAGGGCCGCAGCGAGGCCAAGGCGATCGAGGCATTGCTCGGCCACCGCTGCGAGGCACTGATCCTGCTCGGCCCCGACGCGGAGGCCGCGTACCTCGACGAACTCGGACAGCGCGCTGTCACGGTGTCCGTCAGCCGCCGGGTGCCGCGCGCCCGGGTGGACTTCGTGCACAGTGCCGAGAGCAAGGGGGTCCGGCAGGCCATGGACTACCTGGTCGAACTCGGGCACCGCCGGATTGTGCACATCGACGGGGGCCGGGGGCCTGGTTCGGCCGAGCGGCGGCGCGCCTACCGGGCTGCGATGCGCGGGCATGGACTGGAGGCCGAGGTGCGGGTGATTCCCGGTGAGCACACCGAGCAGTCGGGCATCGAGACCGGACAGTTGCTGCTGGCCGAGCGCGACCGGGGGCTGCCCCTGCCGACGGCGGTCCTCGCAGGCAACGACCGTTGCGCGATGGGTGTGTTGATGGCCCTGGTACGGGGCGGTGTCGAAGTGCCGCGTGACATGTCCGTGGTCGGCTACGACGACAGCCATCTCTCCCATCTGATGCCGGTGGGTCTGACCACCGTTCGCCAGGATGCGGTGCTGATGGCGGAGCACGCGGTGCGGTTCGCGGTGGAGCGGCTGGAGAACCCGGAACTGGGGCCGCGGGAGGCGGTGCTGGACCCGAAGCTGGTGGTGCGGGGGACCAGCGGGCCGCCGCCGCAGGGGGCGGCCTGAGCGCTCTCGACGAAGGCCACTGCCCCGCCGCCCCGGGGCGCGCCGGCTGCTCATCAGGTCCTCGTATGGGCGTAACGCGCCCTGAGAATCGTCAGGGGTCCCTGCGCTGTACCGATGTCTGACTGGAGCGCAGGGCGACCGCTCGGTGGAGGGCGTCGCGGCACGCCAGGATCGCGGGGTGCCGGCTGCGGCCGCGGCGTACGACGGTGAAGATGCGGCGTGTGCGCCGGCCGCGGGGGAGTTGCCGCAGCGCGACGGTAGGGGCTTGTCCGCTCCAGACGAGGTCGGGGAGGAAAGCGGCGGCGTGATTCTGCTCCACGAGGCGGAGGTGGAGCAGGAGGTCGGTGGTCTCGAACCGTACGTCGGGTTCGAAGCCGGCATTGCGGCACAGGGTCATGGCCCAGTGCCGCGCGGCTGTGCCTTCGGGTTCCATCACCCAGGGGTGGCTCGCGAGAGAGCGCAGTGTCGCCATCGGGCTGTTGGTGTCCGGGCTGTCGGCCTGTTCCGGCAGTGCGAGGCGCAGGGGGTCGTCGAGCAGGTCTTCCTGTTCGAGTTCGGCGGGCCGCGGGTTGGGGTTGCCGGGGTATTCCTCGCCGAGGACCAGGTCGAAGTCGCGCGCCTGGAGGGCGGGAAGGGCCTTTTCCGGTTCCATCTGCGTGACGTGGAGGCGCAGGTGCGGGTGCAGGTCGCGCAGCAGGCCGAGCGCGTTCGGGAGCAGTGCCAGGGCGGCCGTCTGGAACGAGGCGACGCGCAGTGTGCCGGTCAGGTCGGTCAGGGAGGTGGCGATCTCCGCCTCCGCGCGCTCCAGGCGTTCGAGGACCGCTTCGGTGTGGGCCACGAGGATCTCGGCCTGTTCGGTGAGCCGCACCCGCCGCCCGACCGGTTCAAGCAGCGGGACGCCGACTTCGGCTTCGAGCTGGGAGAGCTGCTGGGAGACGGAGGAGGGGGCGTAGGACAGGGCGGCGGCGACGGCCGCGAGCGTGCCGCGGTGCTTGAGTTCGCGCAGCAGGCGCAGTCGGTGCAGGTCGAACGTCGGCAGCCCGCACTCCTTGCACTCACGGAAATCAAATGGTCGGATTCCTCGATGAGTATAGGTCGGAAACATTCGCTGGACCGATCGTACGAGCTCATCGGAGCCTGATCGTGTGTCCGACAACGCTTCCTCCCCCCGTACGCTGCCATGGCCGGCGCGGCCCGGCGCCCGTACCTGGCGCTGCGATCCCGCACCCGCCGAGGTGCGGGACTTCCACACCGCGCTGCCCGGCCACTCACCCACCCCACTGACCGAACTCCCGCCGCTGGCGGCCGAGTTGGTGGTCGGCCGGGTGTTCGTCAAGGACGAGTCCCGCCGTCTGGGGCTGCCCGCGTTCAAGGCGCTGGGTGCGTCCTGGGCGGTCCACCGCACCCTTGCCGAGCGGGCCGCGAGCCGAAAAGAACCGGGCCCGGTCACCCTGGTGACCGCCACCGACGGCAATCACGGCCGCGCGGTGGCGCGCATGGCACGTCTGCTGGGGCAGCACGCCCACGTCTTCGTCCCGCAGGGCGTGCATCCGCAGGCCGTGGCAGCCATCGTCGCCGAGCGGGCGAAGGTCACCGAGGTCCCGGGGCCGTACGACGAGGCCGTACGCCTGGCGGCCGAGGAGGCTGCCGGACCGGACGCGGTCCTGGTCCAGGACACCGCCTGGCCGGGCTATGAGCAGATCCCCGGGTGGATCGTCGAGGGCTACTCCACACTCTGCGCCGAGATCGACGAGCAACTGGCGGCACAGGGAGTCGTCGAAGGGCCTGATCTCGTCGCCATACCGGTGGGTGTGGGGTCTTTGGCCCAGGCGGTCGTCACCCACTACCGCAGCCGCCCCTCCGGGCGTGCTCCAGCGCTGCTGTCGGTGGAGCCGGAGGCCGCGGCCTGCGTCCTCGAAAGCCTCACCCTGGGCGAGCCCGTCAGCGTCACCACCGGCGACACCATCATGGCCGGGCTGAACTGCGGCACCCCCTCAAGCATCGCCTGGCCCTACCTGTACGGCGGGCTGGATGCCGCGGTCGCCATCCCCGACGCAGACAGTGCCCGCGCGGCCGCTCATCTCGCGGTCCTCGGGGTTTCCTCGGGTCCCTGTGGGGCCGCGGCGCTGGCCGGTCTGCGCGCGGTGCTCACCGGCGTGGGTGCCGAGGAACGGCGTACGGCACTGGGGCTCGGCTCCGACTCGGTGGCCGTACTGCTGAGCACCGAGGGCACGGCCGCCAATCCCTCGGCATGCTGACCCATTTCATGGCCGCGCTCGGTGTCCTCGGCCTGCTGACCGTCGTGCCCGGCCCGGACATGGCGGTGGTCACCCGACGCGCCCTCGCGGCCGGCCCCGGGGACGCACTGTGGACCGGGGCGGCATCGCGACCGGGCTGCTGCTCTGGGGCGCGCTGACCATGGCCGAGTCGCTCTGCGGCCGGCCGCACTCTCACCCGTGAGCTTCCACCCCGTCGGCGACGGCCGTTGGCGTGTGCGGAGACCGCCACGGGCGTCGCCTCCACCGCGTACGCGATTGAGGCGTGGGACCTGACAGCCCCGGTGTGAGCCGGACCGTGCTCCGCGCGGGCCACGTCGTCAGCCCGAACCGTCAACGCGAACTCCGGACCGGCTGCCTCACGTCAAGCGCCTGCTGGGTGGCAGGGGCGGGGTGCTCGCCCGATCCGCGGACGATCAGTCGGGTGGGGACGGTGGTGGTGCGAGCGCGGGAGCGGTCACCGTCGAGCCGTGCCAGGGCGGTTGCCGCAGCTGCACGGCCGATTTCTTCGGGGTCCTGGGCGACGACGGTGAGGGCCGGTTCGAGTGCCTCGGCGAGCGGCACGTCGTCGAAGGCGACGACAGCGATGTCCTTCCGCTCGCTGCGGGCGAGTTCGGCGACTATGCCCAGCGCGACCATGTTGTTGCCGGCGAACAGGGCTGTGGGGGGAGCCGCCAGGTCGAGCAGTTGGGCGGTCGCGGCCGCGGCCCCCTGCTGGTCGTGGGCGTTGGTGACCAGCGAGGGGTCGTAGGGGAGTTCGGCTTCCTGCAGGGCCGCGCGGTATCCGGCCAGGCGTTCGCGGCGGGTGTACAGCCTGACGGGCAGGTCGCCGACGAAGCCGATGCGCCGGTGGCCATGGGCGATCAGGTGGGCGACGCCCTCATGGGCCCCTGCACGGTTGGAGCTGACGATGCTGTCCGTGGAGAGGCCGACTCCCGGACGGTCGAGGAAGACCACGGGCAGCCCCGCCGCGCGGTGGCTCTTGAGGTGGGAGTGGTCGGCGCCGACGGACGGCACGACCATCAGGATGCTGACGCGGCGGGCGAGGAACTTGTCCGTCAGGGCGCGTTCCCGGTCGGGGTCGTCCGTGGAGGAGCCCATCAGCAGGGTCAGGCCGCGTTCGCGCACGGTGTCCTCGATGGCGCGGGCCACGGCCCCGAAGAAGGGGTTGCCGAGGTCGGGGATGACGAGACCGATGGTGGTGTCGGGTCCGCCGACGCGGATGTTGCGTGCCATGAGGTTCGGCTGGAAGCCGAGTTTGGCCACGGCGGTGAGAACCTGTTCCCTGGTCTGCGCCGAGACGGGTCCGTCCTCGTTGAGGACGCGGGAGACCGTCTTGGCGCTGACGCCCACTTCTCGTGCGACGTCGGCCAGGGTGGGGCGGCGGTTCGCTGCCATGGGAATAACCGTTTTCTGTGGGCTCGTCGGTTCCGGCCGCTTATCGGCCGGAACCTCCGAGTGCTTGGTCAATTGGCCTGGACTCCGGCGGCCTTGGCCGCCTCGGAGTCCGCCACGACAGTACCTCCGGCCTCATCGACGGTGAGGGCGCCGGTCATGATGGCGACGACCTCCGCCATGGAGTAGTCGGAGGGTTTGATCACGGCGGCGCGCCGGCCCAGCCGGTGGACGTGGATCCGGTCGGCGATCTCGAAGACATGGGGCATGTTGTGGCTGATCAGGACGACCGGCATGCCCTTGTCGCGGACGCGGCGGATGAGGTCGAGGACCTGGCCGGATTCCTTGACACCCAGGGCGGCGGTGGGCTCGTCCATGACGACGACGCTGCGGGCCCAGGCGACGGCGCGGGCGACCGCCACGGCCTGGCGCTGGCCGCCGGAGAGGGTCTCGACCGCCTGGGTCAGCGAACGCAGGCCGATCTTCAGGTCGGCCATGTGCTCGGCGGCTTCCTCACGCATCCGCTTCTTGTCGAGCATGCGGAAGGCGCTGCCGAGGATGCCGGGACGGCGCAGTTCGCGGCCGAGGAACATATTGGAGGCGATGTCCATGGAGGCGGCCACGGCGAGGTCCTGGTAGACCGTTTCGATGCCGTGGGCGCGTGCGCTCTGCGGCCCGGAGAACTGGATGGGTTCGCCGCCCAGGCGTATCTCTCCCGCGTCGGGGATCAGCGCGCCGGTGAGGGCCTTGATCAGGCTGGTCTTGCCTGCTCCGTTGTCGCCGATGACGGCGAGGACCTCGCCGGGCAGCAGATCGAAGTCGGCACCGTCGATGGCGGTGACGTGGCCGTAGCGCTTGACCAGACCGCGGGCCTGCAGAACGGGGGTCGGAGTGGTGGCGGTCATCGGGCCTTCTTCCGGGAGATCTGGTCGACGGTCACCGCGAGGATGACCAGGACTCCGGTGATGAGGGTCTGGTAGATGGAGGCGACGCCCATCAGTTGGAGGCCGTTGCGGAAGACGCCGACGATGAGGACGCCGATGAAGGTGCCCAGGACCGATCCGCGTCCACCGAAGAGGCTGGTGCCGCCGAGGACCACGGCGGTGATGCTGTCGAGGTTGTCGGTCTGGCCGGCCTGGGGGTCGCCGACTCCGGTGCGGGAGATGAGCAGCAGGGCGGCGATCCCGTACAGCAGGCCGGCCACGGTGTAGACGCCGATGGTGAGCCGCGAGTTGCGGATGCCGTTGAGCCGGGCTGCCTCGGAGCTGTTGCCCAGGGCGTAGACGTGCCTGCCCCAGGCGGTGTTGCTCAGCGCGTAGGCGAGCGCGAGGAACAGGGCGATGGTGACCAGGGAGCCGTAGGTGATGTCGGTCTTGCCGAGCGGGAACGTCTGCCCGAGGGCCGTCAGCGGCCCGGGCAGGTTGGTGATCGTCTGCTCGTTGGAGTAGATGTGCGTCAGGGCGAACGCCACGTTGAGCATGCCGAGGGTCACGATGAACGGCGGCAGCGGGATCTTCTGTACCAGCAGTCCGTTGACCAGGCCGAAGCCGCCGCAGACACCGATGCCCAGGGCGATGGCGAGGAGCGGTGGCAGAGAACCCTCGGCCGCCATCTTGGCGATCATGATGCTGCCGAACGCCATCACGGCCCCGCACGACAGATCGATTCCCGCGGTGAGGATGATCAGGGTCTGTCCGATGGCGAGGGTGCCGACGACCATGACCTGCTGCACGATCAGGGAGAAGTTCCCGCCGGAGAGGAACTGGTCGGTCGAGAAGGAGAAGAAGACGCAGGCCAGGAGGAGAGCGACCAGCGGGCCGGTGGTCGGTGCCGTGAGCAGTCTGCGGGCCGTGGACGGTGCTTTGAGCTCGGCGTACGGCGTGGTCGTGGCTGTCATGCAAAGTCCTTGTCGGAAGACAGAAGTCCTTGTTGGAGGACAAGGGGGCGGCCGTCCCCGGTCGGGGAGGTGGGGCCGGCCGCCCCGCTGAGGGGAGTAGCGGTGTCGTACGGTCCTCGGGGGCGGCTCAGCCCCAGCAGTTCTGCAGGCCGAACGCGGTGTCCTTGGACGTGACCCCAGCCTGTGCCTTGTCGCTGATCAGGTTGACTCCGGTGTCGGTGTAACCGGACGCCTTCTTGCCGGTCTTGGCGTACGTCACGACGGCATTGACGCCCTCGGAGGCCATCTTCAGCGGGTACTGCTGCGAAGTCGCGGCAATCTTGCCGTCCTTGACCGCCTGGGTCCCGGTGCAGCCGCCGTCGACGGAGACGATCAGGACGTCCTTCTCCCGGCCCTTGGCCTTCAGTGCGGTGTACGCGCCCAGGGCGGCCGGTTCGTTGATGGTGTAGACGAGGTTGATGTCGGGCGACTTCTGAAGGCAGTTCTCCATGGCGGTCTGGCCCTTGGCCTGGTCACCGCCGGTGTCCTGGGAGCAGACGACGTCCTTGTCGGTGGCGCCGAAGCCCTTCAGGAAGCCGTCGTGACGCTGGACGCCGACGGAGACGCCCGGCGCCAGGTCGAGGGTGGCTATCTTCGCCGTCTTGCCCTTCATGGCGGCCTTGGCGTAATCGCCGATCAGCACACCGGCGTTGAGGTTGTTGGTCGCGAAGAGGGCGTCGACCGCGCTCTGCGGTTCGGTCGGCGTGTCCAGGGCGATGACCAGGACTCCCTTGGCACGGGCCTTCGCGATCGCGGGGACGATCGCCTTGGAGTCGCTCGGGGTGATCAGGATGCCCTTCACGCCGGCGGCGACCATGTTCTCAAGGGCGGTGACCTGTCCGGCGTTGTCGCCGTCGAACTTGCCCGCGGCGGTCATCAGTTGGACGCCGTCCTGCTTGGCGGCCTTCTCCGCGCCTTCCTTCATCTTCACGAAGAACGGGTTGGTCTCGGTCTTGGTGATCAGACCGACCTTGATGCTCCCCGAGCCGGAGCTCTTGGAGCTCGATCCGGAGCCGGATCCGCAGGCCGTCAGGGCGAGGGCTGCAACGCCCGTGCACGCAGCGACTCTGAGGAGGGAGGGGGTCAGACGAGTGGTGCGAGACATGAACGACTCCTGCGGGATTGCGAGCGGCGCGGTCGGCATCGAAGCATGCCGTCCCGAGGTGTCATCGTTGACTTATGTCATCGTTGACACTGCTTGCGGAGGATGATGGACTCCGGTTCCCGGCAACGTCAATGCCTTGCACCCGTCACAAATTGGCAACGCTCACGGTCACCGTCGAGCCGGAGCCGATCAGCGGCCTGCCCCATGAATCGCCCCTTTTGCCCGCATTGTTCGGAAGAGAGAGCAGCCCATGAGCCCGCGTCAGATCACCGTCCTGGGAGAGTGCGTCGCGGACGCCTTCACCGAACCCGCAAGCGCCTCGCATGAACTCGCGCTGCGTGTGCTGCCCGGCGGCGGACCTGCGAATACGGCGGTGGCTCTGGCCCGGCTGGGCACCCCGGCCCGGTTCCTTGCGCGCCTGTCCGGCGACGTATTCGGCCGCCTGTTCAGGGCCCACCTGGAGGCGTCCGGTGTGGACCTGTCGTATGCCGTTGCGGCCGCCGAGCCCAGCACGCTGGCGGTTGCGGAGCTGGACGCCCGGGGGCAGGCCACGTTCTCCTTCCATGCGCAGAACACGGCCGACTGGCAGTGGACGGCGGCGGAACTGGCAGGGGTGGATTTGTCCGAAACGACCTGTGTGCACACCGGCTCCCTGGCGCTGGTCCGTGAGCCCGGCGCTGCGGTGGTGGAGGAGTTCCTGGCAACAGCCTCTCCCCGGGCCACGATCAGCATCGACCCCAACGTACGGCCGCTGCTGGTGCGTCCCGAGGTCTACCGTGCCCGGCTGGCGCACTGGTGCGGCCTCGCCGATGTGCTGCGGTTGAGCGAGGAGGACCTGGAGCTGCTCCTGCCGGGCATATCGCCCGAGCAGGCGTGCGACACCTGGCACGCCGCAGGGGCGCGGCTCGTCGTGATCACGCGTGGCGCCGACGGTGCCCTGGTTTCACTCGACGGCGAGCGGCTGCAGGTGCCCGCGGTGGCGACGCGGGTGGTCGACACGGTCGGGGCGGGGGACTCCTTCACCGCAGGGCTGCTGCACCATCTCGGCACCCGCGGACTCCTCGGTGGCCGGCTGACGGACATCGGTCTCGGCGATGTCGCGGAAGCCTGCGTGTTCGCCACTCGGGTCGCGGCCCTGACCTGCTCGGTTGCCGGCCCCAATCCGCCGTGGAACAACGAGCTGGCGCAGTTCGTGACCGCCGAGGGCGCATGACGGCCGGGCGGGCCGTGCCCGGGTGATCGCCCACCGGTCGTTGACGAGTTGGCCGGATCGACTCCATCATCATCGGGCCACTCGATGTCATCGATGACACTCCGAGACCCACCGCCCTCAGTTCCGGCAAGGCTGCGGACGTCCCGGGCCGGCTCGGTGAAGCCGGACCGGGCCCGTGTCCGGCACCTCGGCTCCTGCCACGAGTGACGAGACGACAGCACCCCCGTAACGCAAGGACACGAGACCGTGAAGAAGACCCTGCTCGCCGAGTTCACCGCCCGCGAGGGAGTGGAGGACGAGGTTGCCCGCCTGCTGCGGGACTACGCCCGGAAGGTGTGCGAGGAAGAAGGCAACCTCGCCTTCGACGTCTACACCAAGGAGTCCAACCCACGCGCCTACTGGATCTTCGAGGTCTACCGGGACGAGGACGCCTTCCAGGCGCACCTGAACGCTCCGTACGGAGCCCCGTTCAACACCGCACTCGCCCCGCTGATCGAGGAGGACGCCTCCGTGCTGACGTTCCTTGATCCGGCGGCCTGACGCTGCGACGATGCCCGGGCCCGCCCACCTCACGGGCCCGGCCGTCACACCACCTGACGAGAATCAGTCGCGCCTGGGCTCGGGCGGGACCTTCGTGAAGACAGCGGGGCCGACCGGCACTGCCAGTAGCGTCAAAGGCTCGTGGGGTGCCCTGTCAGGGCACGGAACACCCCTCCCCGTCGCGTACGGCGTCATGGACCGCCTGCAGGCAGGAGCGGAGGGCCTTCGGGCCGCGGTCGGCGGCGACGGAGATGTTCACGACGGGCATGTCACGCACCCGCCACAACACGGCCGAACGAGCCGAAATCCGCGGCCACGGTGGTGTCCTTCGTGAGCGGGACGGCATCGGCATTCCGCCGGTGAGGACGATCCATCCCGCGCGCAGGGGTTGACCGCGCCGGCCCGGGTCGTAGGCCTCGAGAGCAAGACCCTGCGCCGGGTGTCCCTGGACGCCGCTCCGGTCGCGGTGTCGACTGCCTTGCCGTCGACTGCCAGGGCACACGGCTCCAGGGCGAGGCCGATCCCACGGCGGATCGAGCGACCGGCCCGGTGATGAACGCTCCCTAGGAGCGAGATCCTGCAGAGTCGGCGGGGCCTGCTCCCGAGGGGCGGCAGCCCTTGCCGCGGTGCTGCAGAGGGCGCGGGTCAGGAGAGCCCCGATGCCCTCAGAACCGACCGGGCCGCTTCGTCGTCGATCCGCCGGCCAAGTCGCTCCAGCACGTCGGCTCCCTGGCGGAGTGTGCCGCGTTCGAGGGAGCGGCGGACGCCGGTGTCGAGTTCGTGCCAGATGAGCGGATTGGTTGCGAGGACCCGGGGGTCGAGTTCCAGGCGGTGACCGTGGGTGTCCCGAAGGACCAGGTGGGAGGAGACGCCGCCGTACTGGCGTACGGCTACGAGGGCGTCCGTACGGACGCTGTGCCGGCGCCAGGGGCTCCGCACTGCGAGCCAGCCGTGGCCCGCGGTCACCCGGGGTGGCAGAAGGACGGCGAAGACCGCCACGGACAAGGTGATCCACAGCATGGCGCGAAGGGGTGTCAGGCTGCCCGCGTCCCAGTCGACCAGCAGGGCCATGGCGCAGAACACGACGGCGCAGCTCACCGCGAGCCGGGCACTGCCGCGCCAGTGGCGGTCGTCGGCCGGGGCCAGTGGTCCGCTCCGCTGCATGACGTTGACGCTAAGCGGTGATGCGGGGCCGGACGACCTTTGCTGACGGAGCTCTGACGCCGTACCGGTGAATCTTGACGGGATCCTGACGCGTGATTCCGGTCAGCCGACGTGGACCCTGGGGCGCACCGTGCGGTTCGGCTCCGCCTCGCGCCGGACCTCTCGGGTGACCGGGGCGACTTCGCCCTGGCCGAAGAGGAAGAAGCGCAGGAAGTGGGTGAAGGGGTACGGGGGCGGCGGGCGTGCGGTGGGAAACGAAGAGCGAGGGGCGCCGGAGCCGATCACGGCGCCCCTCGGGTCCGCGGAAAGCGCGTCAGACGGACGCGGGCGTCTCCGGGCAGCGCGGCGCACGACGCAGCGGCCGAGTGGGACTCGGCGGCCGGTCGAAGAGGAGCCAGGCGCTGTTCACAGGCTCCATGGAAGCCGTCCCGCAGACGCTGGGCAAGCAGACTGCCTCTTCCTGATGGGCCTCTGACGTGCGCATACGTGTCCTTGACGGTAGAGCCAGGATGGCGGGCGCGGTTCGGCCAACGGCGGGCACCTCCGAGATGAGCAGGTTGGTCGGCCTTCGGTGGGGGCCGTCCAAGCGCCGGTGCCGTCGGCGGACCGGCCGGCTGACAGGGACGGTGGGCGCGGGTCAGTGCGGTGCCGGGGCCCCCGCCCCCCACCGGGTCGCACATCCGGACGCGCCGCCACGAGCCGCAAGGCCAGCCCGGGTTCCCAGTGCCAGCGGACCAGAACCGGGCACCCGAG
>NZ_JBEOZU010000088.1:18384-38288 GCF_040298185.1 Streptomyces sp. NPDC001634
GGGCGCCCCGGCGCCCTCCCGGTCCGGGGGGGGGGGGGTCTGGGGGGGGCGGGGGCCCCGGCACCGCACGGTGGCGCACAGACGTCGGCACGGGACGACGACTGACGCCGTGCGCGGGTACCGTGTCCCTTCGGACAGGCACCGGACCGCCTCGCCTCGTTTCGGAGCAGGGACTGCGGGGTCGTAGGCGCCGCTGACGTCCGCGGCCCATCGGCGGCCGAGAAGGAATCCAGCCCGGCCGACTGCCCGAACAGCGTGCCGAGGCAAGGAATTTGCGGCATTCATACGGGGCGCGTCCCGGTGGTCGTCAAAGTCCCGTCAAACAAACCTGGGAAACCATCAGGGGCGCGTCAATGCACCACGCTGGTGGCCGGATCCCGGCGCAGACTGATCGCCAAAACGGGGGGACGGGCGACCGTCCGTGGTGTGACGTGGGAGGGACCGTGAGTATCACGGCCGGGACATCGCGGAGACCTCAGGCGGAGGCCGGCGTACAGCCGCACCCGGCAGTGGTCGTCCCGTCCGGAGGCCGCCCTCGTCCGCGGTCCGGAGGGGGAACGCGGACGAGGGAGGCGGGGCAACACCTCCGTCGGCAGGCCGTGGCCGCGCGGGCCGCTCTGCGCCGCCGCTTCTGGGCCACGGTGCCCGCGCGGCTGCGCCTTCTGCGCGCGGCCACGGTGCTGCTCTCCGCCGCCCTGGCCGTGATGCTGCTGGTGGCCGGGCTCGCCGCCGCGGGCACCTGGGGCAGTGTGGCAGACCGCGAAGCACCTCGGACCACCAGCGCGGCCGATCTCAACCTCGCCCTGAACGACATGGACGCCCAGGCCGCCAACACGCTGTTGTCCAGCGGCGATGCGGGCAACGGGCGGTTGCAGACCCCGTACGAGAAGGCGGTCGGCCTCTACGGCGACGCCCGGCACGAGATCGGCCACGACCTGCGTACGCTTGCCGTCGCGGCGCAGGGCGACCAGGCCGACGAGAAAACGGTGGAGTCACTCACGGACGACTTCGCCGAGTACCAGGAACTGATCGGCCGGGCCCTGGAGAACGACGGCCACCGCGGCGGCAAGTCGGCCGCACTCGTCGACTACCGTCGTGCCACGGACCTGCTGCAGCAGCGACTGCTGCCCGGTGCACGGAAGTTGGTGTCCTCCAACGACGCGGCATTCGACGCGGAGTACACCTCGGCCCGCTCCACACTCTCCGCCCAGCTGGTGGCGGTCATCGCGCTCGGTGTCCTCCTGCTTGCTGTGCTCGGCATCCTGCAGTGGTACCTGGCCCGCCGCTTCCGGCGCATCCTCAACCCCGGCGTGCTGGCCGCGACCTGCTGCACCCTGCTTGCCGTGATCCTTGGCGCACAGTCGCTGTCCGCCACCGCCGACCACCTGCGCGGCGCCCGGCGCGACGCCTTCGACTCCGTCGTCGCGCTCTCCCGCGCCCGAGCCATCGCCTACGACGCCAACGCCGACGAGAGCCGCTACCTGCTCGACCCGGCGCGGCGCGGCCAGTACGCCGACTCCTTCCTGGCCAAGTCCCAGGAGTTGTACGGTCTGAAGGGCGCCACCCTGTCGACGTACGACGCGGAACTCGCCACCACCTGGCAGGCGTACGAGTCGGACCATGGCGATCTGCGCTTCACGGGCGAGTTCCGGCGCGAGCTCGACAACGTCACCTTCCCCGGGGAACGGGACGCGGCCGAGAAGACGGTCCGGGCGTACGCCGTCTACCAGCGCGACGACCGGAAGGTTCGCGCGTTGCTGGCGGCGGGTAAGGACCGCGAGGCGGTGGAGTTCTGCATGGACTGGAAGCCGGGCACCTCCAACGCCCACTTCGGGGCGTGGATGGCTGCCCTCGGCAAGGTGACGGACATCAACCGCGCCCACTTCACGGCGTCCGTCCACCAGGGCCGTTCGGCGGTGACCGGGCTGCTTCCCTGGGCGGGCGGCTTGTTGCTCGCGGCAGTGATCCTGACCGGGCTCGGACTGCGGCCCCGGCTGACGGAGTTCCGGTGACGGCAGTGGCGCGGCTCAGGCGTCCGCCAGGCGGGCCTCCTCCAGGTCCAGGGACCGTTGGAGCCGGCGGCGAGTGGTGTCGCTGATCCGGTGTTCGTCGTACAGACGCTGGAGTTCGGCGGTCTCTACGGCGATGAGGTCGCGGCGCAGCTGACGGTGGACCAGGTCGGCGGATTCGCCCGGAGGCGGGCTGCCGTTGCCCTCGGCGAGACGGTCGCGGGCGTCGTCGAGGCGGGCGTTGAGGGCGCGGCGGAGCCGGTCGAGGACGACATCCGGTGCGGCCTCCAGCTCCGCGAGTTCCTCCAGGCGGGCGAGTCCGGCGTGGGCCAGTCGGGAGCGGGCCTCGGCCTCTTCGCGGTCGGTGTGATCGGGTTCGAGGGCGATGCCGGAGCGGCGGACGACGGGCGCGAGGGTGAAGCCCTGGCCGACGAGAGTGACGACCACGACCGACGTGGTCAGCACGAGGACCAAGGGGCGGTCCGCCAGTGCGGCGCCGCTCTTCGTCGTCTCCGGGATGGACAGCGCGGCGGCCAGCGGCATGACGCCGCGGGTGCCCGCCCAGGTCAGGACGAGGGGGACCCGCCAGTTCAAACGCTGGATGCCGCCTTTGCGCTGCACCACCGCCGACAGCGGCGCCAGCCACAGCAGCCGTACGGCGATCAATGTGACGGCGACGGCGAGGGCGTAGAGCGGCCATGCCCGGTCGCCATCGGAAAGGGCGCGTACCTGAGCCGGCAGCGCCAGGCCGATCAGCGAGAAGACCACGCTCTCCAGCAGGAACACCACCGTGCCGTACACGGAGTGCAGTTGGATCCGTATGCGCGCGTTGGTGAGCCGGTCGCCGCGCCCGCCCAGCACCACGCCCGCGACCACGACGGAGGTGATGCCGGACGTGTGCGCCGCCTCGGCCAGGACATAGGCCGCGTACGGCGTGACCAGCGAGATCACTGTCTCCAGGACCGGGTCCTCGGTGCGCCGCCGGATCAGCGCCACCGCGGCGGCCACCGCCGCGCCGATGAGCGTGCCGCCGCCCGCGAGCACCAGGAACTCGCCGCCTGCCGCGCCCCAGTCGGCGGCCGCGGCGGCCACCGCGATGCTCGCCGCCACACGGACGAGCACCAGCGAGGTCGCGTCGTTGAAAAGGCTCTCCGCCTGGACGAGGACCTGCATCTTCGGCGGAAGCGCCAGGCGGCGGCCGAGTGCGGTGACGGCCACCGGGTCGGTGCTGGCCAGGACCGCGCCCAGCACGAACGCCATCTGCCAGGACAGGGGTGTCACCAGCGAGGCCACCCAGCCGACCGCTGCGGCCGATGCCAGGACCAGGCCGATGGCGAGGATCCCGACCGGTTTCCACACCGCGCGCAGCTCGCGCCAGGGCATGTCCTCGGCGCTGGCGTACAGCAGCGGCGGCAGCACGACGAGCCCGATGATCTTCGGGCTGATCTCGATCTGCGGGGTGCCCGGCAGCAGGGCCACGATCAGCCCGGCGACGACGAGCAGGGAGGGTGCGGGGATGCGCCACCGGCGGGCGAAGGTCGCCACGACAGTGGCGAGTATGACGAGAGCGAGAACCGTCCCTACGCCGCGCATGCCGTCCCTCCGAGCCTCGAACGGAGCCACCCTGGCTCCTCGCCGACCAGACTTCCCGGCACGTGCGCCGCGAACTGACCGACCTGCTCGGCGGAGTGACGGTCGGCCGCCGCCCGTGGAACGTGGACGCCACCGGCTGGCCCGAGGGCGAGATCGAGCTAAGGGCCTACGGCAACGGCCGCTCCCTCGGCCGCTTCATGCTCAGCCCCGGTCCCGGCCCCGTACCCCCGCTCCAGGCCGCACAGCAGCGAGCCGCCTGCCGCTGCCTTCTGGGCGCCCTCGTCCAGCCGGTGCCACAGCCGGGGTGCGCACCAGGACTTCCGGGTCGCTCTGCACTCGGTCGCCGAGCGCGTCCCGCAGTACGAGCCGTTGGGAGACACCGTCCAGGCAGCGGACGGACACCAGCAGGTCCGTACGGACCCGGAGACAGAGCCGGAGCGGCTGTGGCTGGGGGTACCCCCGCGCGGAGCGATCGTTGCGCACGCGGTGCGCCGGGAGACGGACGCGGTGATCTGCAGACTACGCTTCCGGCTGCTGTGAGGCAGGTCACCGACTGTCACAGCGGCCTACCCATCGGTAACTAGCAGTGGCCGTAAGAGTCCCGTCAAAGGTGCCGGGGCCGCCGTATGGGAGCCGTCAACGAACGACCGAATCCGGCCAGCGACGCGCTTTCCTCTAACCGTCCGTTTCTCCCGAGCCTGATCCCAGGAGTTCGCGATGGCCGATCTGGCCTTCGTCATCGCCACGCTTGCGGCCTTCGCGCTGGTGGCCCTCGTCGCCAAGGGGGTGACGAAGCTGTGACCGCCGAGAACGTCGTCGGCCTGGTCGTGGCCGTCGCCCTGCTGGGCTATCTCGTCCTCGCCCTGATCTTCCCGGAGAGGTTCTGAGAGCAGATATGGGTCCCGTACTTGCCGGCGTGCTCCAGCTGCTCGCCCTGATAGGCGCTCTGGCGCTCGCCTACATTCCCCTTGGCAACTACATGGCCAAGGTCTTCTCCTCCGACAAGCACCTGCGTGTCGAGAAGTGGATCTACAAGGGCATCGGTGCCAACCCGGACGCGGAGATGCGCTGGCCCGCGTACCTGCGCGGGGTGCTGGCCTTCTCCGCGGTCAGCGTCCTCTTCCTCTACCTGCTCCAGCGGATCCAGGGCGTCCTGCCGCTGTCGATGGGCTTCAAGGCCATCGACCCCGCGCAGGCGTTCAACACCGCGGCGTCGTTCGTGACGAACACGAACTGGCAGTCGTACTACGGCGAGCAGGCCATGGGCCATGTCGTGCAGACCGCCGGGCTTGCCGTGCAGAACTTCGTGTCCGCCGCGGTGGGTATTGCCGTCGCGGTGGCGCTGGTGCGCGGCTTCGCCCGGTCTCGTACGGGTGAGCTGGGCAACTTCTGGTCCGACCTGGTGCGCGGCACGATCCGCATCCTGGTGCCGGGCGCGGCCGTCGCCGCCGTGGTGCTGGTGGCGTGCGGCGCGATCCAGAACTTCTCCGGCATCCACGAGGTCGGCCAGTTCATGGGCGGCTCGCAGCAGTGGAACGGTGGCGCGGTCGCCTCGCAGGAGGCCATCAAGGAGTTCGGCACCAACGGCGGTGGCTACTTCAACGCCAACAGCGCCCACCCCTTCGAGAACCCCACCCCCTTCACCAACCTCTTCGAGATCTTCCTGCTCCTGGTGATCCCGTTCTCGCTGACCCGCACGTTCGGCGTCATGGTCGGGAGCGTGAAGCAGGGCTACGCGATCCTCGCGACCATGGCCTCGATCTGGGTCGGGTTCGTCGCCCTGATGATGTGGACGGAGTTCGCCCACCACGGCCCGGCGCTGCAGCTGGCGGGCGGGGCGATGGAGGGCAAGGAGGTCCGTTTCGGTGTGGGCTCCTCGTCGATCTTCGCGGTGTCGACGACGCTGACGTCGACGGGTGCGGTGGACTCGTTCCACTCCTCGTTCACGGGGCTGGGCGGCGGTATCGCGATGCTGAGCATGATGCTGGGTGAGATCGCGCCGGGTGGTACCGGCTCCGGCCTCTACGGCATCCTGATCATGGCCGTGATTGCGGTGTTCATCGCCGGTCTCATGGTCGGCCGCACCCCCGAGTACCTGGGGAAGAAGATCGGTGCCCGCGAGATCAAGCTGGCTGCGATCTACATTCTGATCACCCCGGCGCTGGTGCTGGTCTTCACTGCCGTCTCGATGGCGCTGCCGACCCCGCCGCACTCGATGCTCAACTCCGGCGCGCACGGATTCTCCGAAGTCCTGTACGCCTTCACCTCCGCCGCGAACAACAACGGCTCGGCCTTCGCCGGCCTGAACGCGAACACCGACTGGTACAACACGATGACCGGGTTCGCGATGCTGCTCGGCCGCTTCCTGCCGATGGTGTTCGTCCTCGCCCTGGCCGGCTCGCTCGCCGAGCAGAAGCCGGTGCCGGTCACCGCGGGCACCCTGCGCACCGAAAAGCCGCTGTTCACGGGCCTCCTGGTGGGCGCGATCCTGATCATCACCGGTCTGACCTACTTCCCGGCCCTTGCGCTGGGCCCGCTGGCCGAGGGGTTGGCGTGATGACGACCAACGCTCAGAAAACCGACGTAAAGAAGCAGGACTCCATGTCCACTCCCACGCTTGCGCCCCACCAGGACGCGCCGACCGGTCACAAGGCTCCTGAGAGCCGTGTCGGTGCGGGCCTCTTCGACCCCAAGCAGTTGGTCAAGTCGCTGCCGGACGCCTTCCGTAAGCTCGACCCGCGGGTGATGGTCAAGTCGCCCGTGATGTTCGTGGTGTGGATCGGCTCCGTGTTGACCACCGTCTTCTCCTTCAAGACCCCGGGCGACTGGTTCGGCTGGGCGATCAGCGCCTGGCTGTGGCTGACGGTGATCTTCGCCAATCTGGCGGAGGCCGTCGCCGAAGGCCGCGGCAAGGCCCAGGCGGACACCCTGCGCAAGGCCAAGACCGACACCGTGGCCAGGCGACTCGTGGGCGACACCGAGGAGCAGGTGCCCGGCACCGACCTGAAGATCGGTGACCTGGTCGTGTGCGAGGCCGGCGACATCATCCCCGGCGACGGTGACGTCATCGAGGGTGTCGCTTCGGTCGACGAGTCGGCGATCACCGGCGAGTCGGCTCCGGTCATCCGTGAGTCCGGCGGTGACCGCTCAGCCGTCACCGGTGGCACGAAGGTGCTGTCCGACCGGATCGTCATCAAGATCACGACGAAGCCGGGTGAGACCTTCATCGACCGGATGATCAGCCTGGTCGAGGGCGCGGCGCGGCAGAAGACGCCGAACGAGATCGCGCTGAACATCCTGCTGGCGTCGCTGACGATCGTCTTCCTGCTCGCGGTGGCGACCCTGCCGCCGTTCGCGACCTATGCGGGCACGCACCTGACGATGGTTGTCCTGGTGGCCCTGCTGGTGTGCCTGATCCCGACGACGATCGGTGCGCTGCTGTCGGCGATCGGCATCGCGGGCATGGACCGGCTGGTGCAGCGCAACGTGCTGGCGATGTCGGGCCGTGCGGTCGAGGCTGCCGGTGACGTCTCCACCCTGCTGCTGGACAAGACCGGCACCATCACGCTCGGCAACCGGCAGGCGGCCGAGTTCGTGCCGGTGCGCGGCACCACGGAGGCCGAGGTGGCGGATGCCGCCCAGCTGTCCTCGCTGGCCGACGAGACCCCGGAGGGCCGCTCGATCGTCGTACTCGCCAAGGAGGAGTACGGGCTGCGCGAGCGGCACCAGGGCGAGCTGGCCGGTGCCGAGTGGATCGCCTTCACCGCCCAGACCCGCATGTCCGGCGTGGACGTCGACGGCAGGAAGATCCGCAAGGGTGCGGCCGGTTCGGTCATCGCCTGGGTCAAGGAGCGCGGAGGCACCGTCGCCCAGGACGCCGACACGACCGCGAACCGTATCTCTGAAGCCGGTGGCACCCCGCTGCTCGTGGCGATCGAGGACGACAAGGGCGCCCGGGTGCTGGGTGTCATCCACCTCAAGGACGTCGTCAAGGACGGCATGCGGGAGCGGTTCGAGGAACTGCGCCGCATGGGCATCAAGACTGTCATGATCACGGGTGACAACCCGCTGACCGCGAAGGCGATCGCGGAGGAGGCGGGCGTCGACGATTTCCTCGCGGAGGCAACTCCCGAGGACAAGATGGCCCTCATCAAGCGGGAGCAGGCGGGCGGCAAGCTGGTCGCGATGACCGGTGACGGCACCAACGACGCCCCGGCGCTGGCGCAGGCGGACGTCGGGGTGGCGATGAACACGGGCACGTCGGCCGCCAAGGAGGCCGGCAACATGGTCGACCTCGACTCCAACCCGACCAAGCTCATCGAGATCGTCGAGATCGGCAAGCAACTCCTCATCACCCGCGGCGCGTTGACGACGTTCTCCATCGCCAACGACGTCGCGAAGTACTTCGCGATCATCCCGGCGCTGTTCGCGGCGGTCTACCCGGGCCTGGACAAGCTGAACATCATGCAGCTGTCCTCGCCGGACTCGGCGATCCTGTCCGCGGTCATCTTCAACGCGCTGATCATCATCGCGCTGGTGCCGCTGTCCCTGAAGGGCGTGCAGTACCGGCCGGTGAGCGCGGACAGGATGCTGCGGCGCAACCTCGGGATCTACGGCATCGGCGGCCTGATCGCTCCCTTCATCGGCATCAAGATCATCGACATGCTCATCTCCCTCATCCCCGGAATCGGCTGATCGCCATGAACAACTCGGTCAAGAACACCGCCCGGTTGCTCGGGGCGGGCCTGCGCGCCCTGCTCGTGCTGACCCTGGTGACGGGCGTCATCTACCCGCTGGTCGTCACCGGCATCGCCCAGGCACTGTTCAGCAACAAGGCGAACGGCTCGGAGATCAAGGCGGACGGCAAGGTTGTCGGCTCGTCGTTGATCGGGCAGGCGTACAACCTGCCGCTGAAGAAGGGGCAGCAGACCCCGGACGCGGATCTGAAGTGGTTCCAGGGCCGTCCGGCCAACGGCCTCGGCGCCAACAGCGTGAACACCCAGTACAAGCTGCTGTTGTCCGGTGCCACCAACCTCGCCGCCGACAGCAAGGTGCTGGTCAAGCAGGTCCAGGACGCGAAGGCCGCGGTCATCAAGGACAACTCGGTGCCCGGCTACACGGTCACGGCCCTGGAGGTGCCCGCGGATGCGGTGACCTCCTCCGGTTCCGGGCTGGACCCGGACATCTCCCCGCAGTACGCGCAGCTCCAGGTCCACCGGGTCGCGGCGAAGAACGGCCTGACCGTCGGCCAGGTGGACAAGCTGGTCAAGGACCACACCCAGGGCCGCACCCTCGGCTTCATGGGCGAGCCCCGCGTGAACGTCCTCGAGCTCAACATCGCGCTCAAGAACCTCGTGGCGAAGTAGGGCTGATGGCGTTACCCGACAATCCGTGCGGGAGTTGGCGGGCCGGGAGGGATCCTGGCTCCGTCAACTCCCGCCGTCATGACGACGGTCGCCGTGTGTCCGGTGCTCATGGCGCGACGTACGACAGGAAGGGCACACCCCCATGACCCGGGTGCTCGTGGTTGAGGACGACCCGCAGCTCGTACGCGCCCTCGTGATCAACTTGCAGGCCCGCCAGTACGGTGTCGACGCGGCGCCCGACGGTGCCACCGCGCTGCGCCTGGCTGCCGTACGCCGGCCGGACGTGGTGATGCTCGACCTCGGACTGCCCGACATGGACGGCACCGATGTGATCAAGGCCCTGCGCGGCTGGACCCGCGTGCCGATCCTGGTCCTGTCCGCCCGCCAGGCGTCCGACGAGAAGGTCGCCGCACTCGACGCGGGGGCCGACGACTACGTCACCAAGCCGTTCAGCATGGACGAGCTGCTGGCCCGGCTCCGGGCCGCCGTACGTCGCACCGAAGAGGCGCCGCTCGCGCCCGGGACGACGCACGTCAGGACCGACGACTTCACCATCGATCTGCTCGCCAGGAAAGTCGTCCGGGACGGTCGGGACATCCGTCTCACCCCGACCGAATGGCACCTGCTGGAGATCCTGGTCACCAACCCCGGACGGCTCATCACGCAGAAGTACCTCCTGCAGGAGGTGTGGGGCGTCTCCCAGGCCAACAAGACCAACTACCTGCGCGTCTACATGGCTCAGCTGCGACGCAAACTGGAAACCGACCCCTCCCATCCCCGCTATCTGATCACCGAGCCCGGCATGGGTTACCGGTTCGAAGGGTGAACATGGCACGCGGCAAGCTTCGGATCTATCTCGGCGCAGCCCCCGGCGTCGGTAAAACCTACGCCATGATGTCCGAGGCGCACCGCCGGGTGGAGCGGGGCACGGACTGTGCCGTCGCATTCGTGGAGCACCACCACAGGCCGCGCACCGAGGTGATGCTCCACGGCCTGGAACAGGTCCCGCGCAAGGAGATCGAGTACCGGGGCGGTGTCTTCACCGAGATGGACGTCGACGCGGTGCTGACCCGGCGTCCCGAAGTGGCGCTCGTCGACGAACTGGCCCACACCAACGTCCCCGGCTCCCGCAACGCCAAGCGGTGGCAGGACGTCGAGGAACTGCTGGCGGCCGGCATCGACGTCATCTCCACGGTCAACATCCAGCACCTGGAGTCGCTGGGCGACGTGGTGGAGTCGATAACGGGGGTACGGCAGCGCGAGACCGTACCCGACGAGGTCGTGCGCCGCGCCGACCAGATCGAGCTCGTCGACATGTCCCCGGAGGCGCTGCGCCGCCGCATGGCACACGGCAACATCTACAAGCCGGACAAGGTCGACGCAGCCCTGTCCAACTACTTCCGGCCCGGCAACCTCACCGCGCTGCGCGAGCTGGCGCTGCTGTGGGTGGCCGACCGGGTCGACGCCTACCTCACCGAGTACCGCAGCGAGCACCGCGTCTCCACCATCTGGGGCTCCCGCGAGCGGATCGTGGTCGGGCTGACCGGCGGACCCGAGGGCCGCACGCTGATCCGCCGAGCCGCACGCCTCGCGGAGAAGGGCGCGGGCGGAGAGGTGCTGGCCGTCTACATCTCCCGCAGCGACGGCCTCACCGCCGCCTCCCCCAAAGAACTGGCCGTCCAGCGCACCCTCGTGGAGGACCTCGGCGGCACCTTCCACCACGTCGTCGGCGACGACGTCCCGGCCGCGCTGCTCGACTTCGCGCGCGGGGTGAACGCCACCCAGATCGTCCTCGGCGTCTCCCGCCGCAAGGGCTGGCAGTACGTCTTCGGCCCCGGTGTCGGCGCCACGGTTGCCCGGGAGTCGGGGCCGGACCTGGACGTCCACCTCATCACCCACGACGAGGCGGGCAAGGGACGCGGGCTGCCGGTCGCCCGGGGCGCACGGCTGGGCCGGTCCCGGATCGTCTGGGGCTGGCTGGTCGGCATCGGCGGGACCGTGCTGCTCACCTGGCTGCTGAGCAGCGTCTTCCCGGACGTGGGGCTCGCCAACGACATGCTGCTGTTCCTGACGATGACGGTGGCGGCGGCCCTGCTCGGCGGGCTCTTCCCCGCCCTGGCCTCCGCCGTGGTGGGGTCCTTGCTGCTCAACTGGTACTTCACCCCGCCCGTCCACACCCTGACCATCGCCGACCCGAAGAACATCGTCGCCATCGCGATCTTCGTCGGTGTCGCTGTGTCGGTCGCCTCCGTCGTCGACCTGGCCGCGCGCCGTACCCACCAGGCCGCGCGGCTGCGTGCGGAGTCGGAGATACTCTCCTTCCTCGCCGGCAACGTACTGCGCGGTGAGACCAGCCTGGAGGCCCTCCTGGACCGGGTCCGCGAGACATTCGGCATGGAGTCGGTGGCGCTGCTGGAGCGGCAGAGCGACGTGGATCCGTGGACCTGTGCCGGCAGCGTGGGCCCCCGGCCCTGCGCCACCCCCGACGACGCGGACGTCGACGTATCCGTCGGTGACCACATGGCCCTGGCCCTGTCCGGCCGCGTCCTGCGGGCCGAGGACCGCCGGGTCCTGGCCGCCTTCGCCGCCCAGGCCGCTGTCGTCCTGGATCGCCAGCGCCTGAAGCAGGAGGCCGACCAGGCCAAGGAACTGGCCGAGGGCAACCGCATCCGCACGGCCCTGCTCGCCGCCGTCAGCCACGACCTGCGCACTCCGCTTGCCGGCATCAAGGCCGCGGTGACGTCCCTGCGCTCGGACGACGTCGAGTGGTCGGAGGAGGACCGGGCGGAGCTCCTGGCGGCCATCGAGGAGGGCGCCGACCGCTTGGATCACCTGGTGGGCAATCTGCTGGACATGTCCCGGCTGCAGACCGGCACCGTGACCCCGATCATCCGCGAGACCGACCTCGACGAGGTCGTGCCGATGGCACTCGGCGGTGTACCGGAGGACAGCGTGGAGCTGGACGTCCCGGAGACGCTGCCCATGGTGGACGTCGACAGGGGACTGCTGGAACGAGCCGTGGCCAACGTCGTCGAGAACGCGGTCAAGTACAGCCCGCATGACGAGAAGGTTCTCGTGTCGGCGAGCGCCATCGCCGACCGCGTGGAGGTACGGGTCGTCGACCGCGGCCCTGGTGTGCCGGACGAGGCCAAGGAACGCATCTTCGAGCCCTTCCAGCGTTACGGCGACTCCCCGCGCGGCGCGGGCGTCGGCCTGGGCCTCGCGGTGGCACGTGGCTTCACCGAGGCCATGGGCGGCACTCTGAACGCGGAGGACACGCCTGGCGGCGGCCTCACGATGGTGCTCAGCCTGCCGATGGCCGGGGCCGTCCCTGCTCCGGTTGAGTCGGGAGTGTCCGCGACAGCGAGCACGTAGACGTAGACGTAGACGTAGACGGTTGAGACTCCCCTCCCGTACATGCCCGCAGGACCTGAAGCGGGATCAGGTAGTCGGCCGCATGGCCCCCTTGGCCAGCTGCCGCATCTCCGCACGCAGTCCGCATCCCCGGAGGCCGCTCAGCGCGGTCACGTCGGCAGCCGGCGGGGACGGTGGAACCGTGAGAACGGGGCAGTTGGCGGGGGCCACGCAGTAGCGGCCCACCGACGGTGAGAAGAAGCGGCGCAACCGGCTGCGCCGTCCGGCGCCGACGACGAGCAGGTCGTCGTCGCGGTCGGCGATCCCCACCAGACTCCGGCCGGCAGGACCTCGTGCCGTCAGGATGCGCAGCGGCACCCTCGGACCCTCTGCGGCGAAGGCGTCGACGAGGGCGGTCAGCAGCTTCCGCTGCGCGATGGTCCGCCACTCCTCGAGCAGCCCTTCACGGATCGCGGACCGTCAGGCCGGACCATCGCCGCCGGGTGGCTCCCGGGCCATGACCGCCCACAGCTCGGCGCGTCTTTGCCGGGCCTCCTCGGCGGCTCGGTTCAAGGCGGACATGCTCCCGGTGGCCGTGCTGAAGGACGGCCTGGACTGCGGTGTCGCTTGGTGCCACGACGAAACCTGATCGACGGACCTCACGCACGGCCATAGCAGCGGCCAACACTGCGAAGGCTACGGTCCCACAGGAAACAGGCATGAGGCGGAAGAGGAAACGCCACTCCTCACGAGCACTTCCAGGGCTGCGTGCGCGTACCCGGTACGGGCTTGCCGATCGTACGCCCTCGCTGCCTGGCGGGCCTACACCTCGATGTGCGAGCCCATGATGACGGTGCGGTCGCGGGGGAGGCCGAAGTACTCGGCGGCGTCGGCCGTGATGTAGGAGGTGGCGATGAACAGCCGCTTGCGCCAGGTCGCCATCGTCGGCGCTTTCCCGCACCGGATCTCGATCTTCGACAGGAAGTAGGACGCCTGGTCGAGCTGCAACGGTCCTTCGGTCTGGGCCGGGTCGAGCATCGCCAGTGTGCCGGGCACGTCCGGTGTCTCCATGTAGCCGAACCGGGCGGTGACGTGGATGATCCCGTCGTCGGTGTAGCCGAGGTCGTCGACGACGATCCGCTGGTCGGTCGGGACGCGGGGCACGGGCTCGGTCTCGATGGACAGGATCACGACCTGGTCGTGCCGCACGTGGTTGTGCTCGACGTTGGCCCGCATGGCCAAGGGCGTGGTCTGCTTGCCCCGGTTGAGGAAAACGGCCGTGCCGGGGATCCGCAGCGTCGACACCTTCCCTGTACGGAGGTCGTCGATGAACTCGGGCAGCGGACCTTCGCGCTCCGCTCGCTCGGCGGTGACGATCTGGCGGCCGCGTTGCCAGGTCGTCATGACGGTGAACGCGGTGAGGCCGATCAGCAGCGGCAGCCATGCCCCGTGGACGAGCTTGGTCAGGTTGGCCGCCACGAACAGCAGGTCCACGAAGAGGAGCACGGTTGCGCCGATGGCGACCAGCCACACGGGCGTGCCCCATTTCGCACGGGCGACGTAGAAGAACAGCAGGGTGGTGATGGTGATGGTGCCGGTGACCGCCATGCCGAACGCGAAGGCCAGCGCCGTGGAGCTGCGGAAGGCGAAGACCAGGGTGAGGACCGAGACCATCAGCAGCCAGTTGATCCAGGGGACGTAGATCTGGCCGATGGTGGATTCGGAGGTGTGCGCGATCCGCAGCCTCGGCAGGTAGCCGAGCTGGGCGGCCTGGGAGGTGACCGAGTACGCGCCGGTGACCACGGCCTGGGAGGCGATCACCGTGGCCGCCGTGGCCAGCACGACCATCGGCAGCCGTCCCCAGTCGGGCGTGAGCAGGAAGAACGGGCTGCTGATGTTGTGCGGATCGGCGAGGATCAGCGCGCCCTGGCCCAGGTAGCTCAGGATGCAGGCGGGGAAGACGAGGAACATCCAGGCGCGGGTGATCGCCCGGCGGCCGAAGTGCCCCATGTCGGCGTAGAGCGCCTCGGCGCCCGTGACCGCGAGCACGACCGCGGCCAGGGCGAAGAAGGCGGTGCCGAAGTGCCCGAACAGAAAGCTCAGGGCGTAGGTCGGCGACAGCGCCCTGAGGATGCCCGGGTGGTCGGCGATGCCGGCGATGCCGCACGCGCCGATGGCCACGAACCAGGCGATCATGATGGGCCCGAACACCCGGCCCACCGCCGCGGTTCCCCGGCGCTGCACCAGGAACAGCAACACGATGATCACCGCGGTGATGGGCACGACCGCGCTGTCCAGCGACGGCTGGACGACCTTGAGTCCCTCGACCGCGGACAGTACCGAGATCGCCGGAGTGATCATGCTGTCGCCGAAGAACAGCGACGCGCCGAAGATGCCCAGCGCGGCCAGTACGGCCACAGCCCGCCGGCCCTGCTGTGAGCTCCATCGTCGCAGCAAGGTGATCAGTGCCATGATGCCGCCCTCGCCGTCGTTGTCGGCGCGCATCGCCAGCAGCACGTAGGTGACCAGGACGATGATCACCACCGACCAGAACACCAGCGACACCACCCCGTACACGTTCTGTGTGGTGACCGGGACGGGGTGCGGGTCGCTCGGGTTGAACACGGTCTGGAGGGTGTAGATCGGGCTGGTCCCGATGTCGCCGAAGACCACGCCGAGAGCACCGATCACCAGCGCGAGGCGCACCGTGTCATGCGCGCTCGCACGACGAGCGTCCGGCGCCTGCGATACGAATCCGTCGTCCGGCGCGGTCCCGTGTCGGCGATCGGCCATGGTGATCCTCCTCCTCGCGGGCCGCTGTGGTGCAGGCCCGTGCATCGGGGCGGACGATACCGATCGTCGGCTTGAATACCGGCAGGTGGGGCCGCTTCGTCTCAAACGGCGTCTCCGTGCTGCCGAACTGTGCGGCGTCGAGACCGCGGTGGCCAACTGTCTCTGAGCGGGATGACCAACCGCCCTTGAGCACAGGCCGCTCACCAACACTGGTCGCGGTGCCGGCCGGGCGGGCGCTGCGCCCAGAGGCCCCGCATCCCTGGCGTGGTCGAGGCTGCGTGGCGGATTGACGAAGAGGACCTTCAGGGGACGGCCGAGAGGGACCACCGTCCGCTTGAGCTCCAGGAGTTCGCGCTTGAGCTGGTGACAGACGATCTTGTCGACAGTCAGCCGCCCGCGACCAGCACGAGCACACGGTCGACGACCCCCGTCAGCCCCGGAGCTGATTGCGGCCTACACCGCGACCCAGGAGTACCTCGCGGAGCTGGTGGCCGCCAAGCGCGCCAACCCCACCGACGACGTGCTCAGCGAACTCACCGACAGCGATCTGACCGATGAGGAGCTGAAGGGGATCAGCCTGATTCTGCTGGCCGCCGGATTCGACACCACCGCGAACATGCTGTCCCTTGGCACCTTCGCGCTGCTGCAGAACCCGGCGCAACTGGCCGCGCTGCGCGCCGACCCCGCGCTCACCGACGGGGCCGTGGAGGAGCTGCTGAGGTATCTGAGCGTCGCCAAGACGTTCATGAGGACGGCCCTCGAGGACGTCGAACTGGGCGGCCGGACCATCGAGGCCGGCACGACGGTCGTCCTGTCGTACAACACCGCCAACCGCGACCCCGAGCGCTTCGCCGACCCCCACGTGCTCGACCTTCGGAGGCAGGACGCGGGCGGGCACCTGGCCTTCAGCCACGGCATCCACCAGTGCCTGGGTCAGCAGCTGGCCCGCGTCGAGATGCGGGTCGCGTTCCGCGCGCTGGTCGACCGGTTCCCCACGCTGCGCCTGGCCGTACCGGCTGAAGAAGTTGGCCTGCGCCCGGAGACCGCGGACATCTACGGGGTGAAGAGCCTCCCGGTCACCTGGGACAAGGAGGAGTCATGAGGACGACGCGCCTGCGCGTCGACCGTGAGCGCTGCATCGGCGCCGGGATGTGAGCCCTGACCGCCCCCGAGGTCTTCGACCAGGATCCCGACGACGGCCGCGTGCTCCTGCTGCACGCCGACCCGCCCACCGCCCATCGCGCGGCCGCACAGATGGCCGCCGGCGTCTGCCCCTCCGGGGCGATCACCCTCAACGAGCCGGAATCCAGCGGCTCCTGACGCCGGGTCGACCGCACCCGGACCGAGAACCCCACGCCGCGCGTCGGTGGGGGCCGATTGCTCAGAGCCAGTCCCGCCGTTTGAAGATGAGGTACAAACTTACGCAAACCACCCCCATCAAGCCGATCGCAAAGGGGTACCCGAACCCCCAGTGCAACTCCGGCATGTGTGTGAAGTTCATTCCGTAGATCGTTCCGACCAGTGTCGGAGCGAACAGAATCGCCGCCCACGACGAGATCTTCTTGATCTCCTCGTTCTGTTCGAAACCCGCCTCCGCCAGCGCCCGCATCTCCGCGTTCTGTTCCTGGGTGACCAGCGTCGCGTTGACCGTCAGGATGTCCGTCAGGGCCTGACGGAAGCCGTCGACTCGTTCGCTGGTGTGGGTGACGTGGTCGGCGACGTCGCGCAGATAGCGCTGGAGTTCCTCGTCCGTGCCGTACTTCGCGAAGCCCGCCATCAGGCCGTTCAGCATGCCCACCAAGGGGCGGGTGGCGCGCTGGAACTCCACCATTTCGCGGGAGAGTTCGTAGATACGGCGGGAGACCTCCGGGTCGCCGCGGAAGACCTCGGTCTCGATCTCGTCGATGTCGTTCTGCACGCCGGCGACCACAGGGGCGTAGCCGTCGACCACCGCGTCCAGTATCGCGTACAGCACCGCCTCCGGCCCCAGCTTCAGCAGCTCCGGCGACTCCTCCATGCGACGGCGTACGGCCGACAGGTCCGGGGCCTCGCCGTGCCGGACCGTGATGACGAAGTCCGGGCCGACGAACACGTGCAGCTCGCTGAAGTCGACCTCCTCCGGCGCGTCCAGATAGCGGGCGGCGCGCAGGACGACGAACAGCGTGTCGCCGTAGCGCTCCAGCTTCGGCCGCTGGTGAGCCTCCATCGCGTCCTCCACCGCGAGCGGGTGCAGGTCGAACTCGGCGGCCAGGGAGAGAAGTTCGGCCTCCGTGGGGCGGGCCAGGCCGATCCATGCCATATTGTCCGGCTCGTCGCGCAGCTCGCGGAAGGTGTCGGCCAGGGACGCGGGTACCGAGACGCGGACGCCGTCGCGGTACAGGGCCGTCTGGACGATGCTGCCCGTCTCGGCCGGTTCCGGGGGCTCGGGGTCCGGGCGCGGCTGCGGGGGGTTGGCGGGCGGCGGCGCCTGGGTCAGGGCGCGGCGCCAGACCGACCTCCTGCCGCTTTTCTGGGCTGGGCGGGCACGGCGCTCGGACATGGCGGCTGCCTCCCGTGGTGAACATACGTCCATGTGATCACGTTGCAGGATATACGGGGCAAACGGCGCGGTCGTGCGGAGTGAGCCCGTGGATCCGGTGAGAGTTGCGGACAGAAGGTGTCCGCAAGCCCGGATAGCGTGCAGGACATGACGACGACGAGCCCCCGTATCTGCCGCTCGGCCTCCACCCGCGTGCTCGATCCCCGCGCCCTCAACCGCGCCACCCTCGGCCGTCAGCTGCTGCTGAGCCGCTCGTCCCTGTCCGCCGAGGCGGCCGTCGAGCACCTCCTCGGGCTCCAGGCGCAGAACGTCAAGCCCCCGTACTACGCGCTCGCCGCCCGTCTGGAGGGCTTCGCCCCGGAGCACCTCTCGCGGCTCATGGCCGGCCGCGAGGTTGTCCGCATCGTCACCATGCGTTCCACCATCCACACCCACACCGCGGACGACTGCCTCACCCTGCGGCCGCTGGTGCAGCCCGCCCGGGACCGTGAGCTCACCCTCTTCCGCAGGGGTCTCTCCGGCGTCGACCTGGACCGGCTCACCGCGCTCGCCCGTGAACTCGTCGAGACCGAGCCGCGCACGATGAAGCAGTTGCGTGAGGCCCTGCTCGTGGAGTGGCCGGACGCCGACCCCCAGGCCCTCGGCATCGCCGCCCGCTGCCGACTGCCTCTCGTCCAGGTCACCCCGCGCGGTCTGTGGGGCAGGAGCGGCCAGGTCGCGCTCACCACTGCCGAGCACTGGCTGGGCCGCCCCGCCGAGTCGGCCCCCACCCCGGAGACCACGGTCCGGCGCTACCTCGCCGCGTTCGGGCCCGCCTCCGTCAAGGACATGCAGACCTGGGCCGGTCTGACCCGGCTGCGCGAGGTCTTCGAGCGACTGCGCTCCGAGCTGGTCACCTTCCGCGACCGAAGCGGCGTCGAACTCTTCGATCTTCCCGACGCCCCTCGTCCCGACCCGGACACGCCGGCCCCGCCACGCTTCCTGCCCGAGTTCGACAACCTGCTTCTCTCCCACGCCGACCGCACCCGGGTCGTTCCCGCCGACCTCAAGGGCCGCAGCTGGCAGGGCAACCAGGCCTATTGCACTCTCCTCGTCGACGGCTTCCTGGCGGGTGTGTGGCGGCTGGATGAGGACGCGCTCGTCATCGAGCCCTTCGGTCCGCTCACCAAGGCCCAGCGGGCCGAGGTGACCGCCGAGGGGGAGCGGATGCTCGGTGTGATGCACAAGGGGTCGGCTCGCGACATCCGGTTCGGGACCGTCGTACGACCGTGAAAGTCCACCGTCGTCGTACGACACCGCCGTCTCAGTCCGCCCGCCCCGTCACCGCCACCGTCACCCCGAGCCCGATCATCGCGAACCCGCCCGCGCCTCCGATCAGCGACAGCCGGCGGTCCGAGCGGGCGAACCAGGTGCGGGCCGCGGAGGCGGTCAGCCCCCACAGGGTGTCCGTGATCAGGCCGATCGAGATCGGGATCAGGCCCAGGAGCAGCATCTGAAGCGGTACGTGTCCTGCCGAGTGGTTCACGAACTGGGGGAGCACCGCCGCGAAGAACACGACGCCCTTCGGGTTGGTCACGCCGACCAGGACGCCGTCCAGGACCGTACGGAGATCGCCGCGCGCCGGGCCCGTCGGCTGCGTCCTGATCGCCGACGCCTTCAACTCCTTCCGGTGCCGGAACGCCTGTACACCCAGGAACACCAGATAGGCCGCGCCCGCCAGCTTGACCGCCAGGTAGACGGCCACCGAGCGCTCGACCAGCGAGCCGATGCCGATCGCGACCGCCACCACCAGCAGATACGAGCCGAAGACATTGCCGATCGCGGTCGCCACGGCGGTGCGTCGGCCGTGGGCCAGGGCGCGGCCGATCACGAACAGCACGCTCGGTCCCGGGATCACGATCACCAGCAGCGACATGGCGGCGAAGGCCAGGAAACGGTCCGTGGACACCATGGTCATCACTCCCATCCGGGGTCAAGGGAAACACGCACCCTAAAGTCGTCGCCATGGAACTGCGGCAACTCAGCTATTTCGTGACCGTCGCCGAGGAGCTGCACTTCGGGCGGGCGGCCGAGAGGCTGCACATCGTGCAGTCCGCGGTCAGCCAGCAGATACAGCGGCTGGAGCGTGAGTTGGGCGCCCAGCTGTTCGACCGCTCGCCACGGCACGTACGGCTGACGGCGGCGGGGGAACGGCTGCTGCCCGAGGCACGGGCCGTGCTGGCCGCCGCGGACCGGGCCCGCGCGGCGGTG
>NZ_JBEOZU010000089.1:0-37834 GCF_040298185.1 Streptomyces sp. NPDC001634
CGAAAGACCCCGGGGCACGGGGTCCGCGCGGTGCCTCCCCCCGCGCGGCGCCCGGGGCCCCGGCCGGGACGGGCCCCGTACATCCCATGGTGTGCGGGGCCCGTCCCTTTTTCCGGTTCCCACCCGTGTCACTCCGGCCGCCCGCCCCGGTCGGCCTGGTTCCGGTTAGGCTGCAACGGCCATACCGACAAGGTGAGTTGACGCGAAGGGGCGGGCACATGGGCGTGGCGATCCGGGCGGCGGACGAGGGTGACCGAGAGCTGGTCGTCCGGCTGCTGGACGAGGCGTTCCAGGACGATCCGGTCAGCAGCTGGGTGTTTCCTGGTGACGAGTACCGCCGTACGACACACCACAAGCTGATGGCGGCGTTCACGGACACCGTGCTCGCCGAGGGGCGCATCGACATGACCGAGGACGGCACCGCGTGCGCGCTGTGGCTGTCCATGCCCGCCGGCGACCACTCCGAAGAGAAGCCCCAAGCCGGGGCCGGGGACGAGGACGACGCGGTCCGGCTGCGTGAGGCGGTCGACCCGGAGAACGATCGCGTGGAGAGGATCGCCCGGCTGGTGGCCGAGTCGCACCCCGCGGACCACGCCCACGCATACCTGTGGATGATCGGTGTGGCACCGGGGCGCCAGGGCGAAGGCCTCGGCACCGCGCTCATCCGGCATGTCCTCGATCGCTGCGACCGCGAGGGCCTGCCCGCCTACCTGGAGGCGAGCAGCGCACGCAGCACCAGGCTGTACGAACGCCTCGGCTTCGCCTTCACCGGCCGCACGCTCGACCTCCCGGACGGCCCCCGGATGTGGCCGATGTGGCGCGAGCCGCGCTGAATCCGGTCCACGAGAACGCGCCGGGCGCCGTACCGCCCTACCCTGAAGGCATGGGCAGCGAGGGCCATGTCTGTCCGTCGTGCGGGCAGCCCGTCGCCACGGTCGTACGGCGCCACAAGACGCTGGGCGCCTTCGTCCCCGTATGGCGCCCCGGCCCCTGCCGTAATCCGAAGTGCCCGGCGCACGTGGCGCAGGAGTCCGAGGAGACGCCCCGGGACGAGCCCGGCGGACCCGTCACAAAAGAGCCCGGGACGACCGCGTAGCGACAAACCGGGAGCGGACGCATGAAGTACCTGGTCATGGTGCAGGGCACACAGGCGGACTACGAGGGCATGCGCGGCAAGGCGTCCCCGCACGCCCCGGCCTGGAGCAAGGAGGAGCTGCAGGCCATGTACGCCCACATGGGTGCCATCAACGACGACCTGGCGAAGACCGGCGAGCTGATCGACGGGCAGGGGCTGGCCGAACCCGCACGGACCCGGTTGGTCACCCTGGGCAAGGACGGCAGGACCGAGATCACCGACGGGCCGTACGGCGAGACCAAGGAGGTGCTGGCCGGCTACTGGGTCCTGGAGTGCAGCAGCCTGGAGCGCGTCACGGAGATCGCCGAGCGCGCCGCCCGGTGCCCCGGCCCCGAGGGGATCACCAACTACCCGGTGGTGATCCGGCCCATCCTGGACGGCGCCGGGGACGTATGAGCCGTACGGATTAGATTGACGGCATGCCCGAACCCCTTGTGCACCTCACCGAACGCTCCCTGTGGGAGGCGGCCCGCGCGACCGGAACCTACGAGTGGTCGACCCGCGGCCGCACCCTCCAGGAGGAGGGCTTCATCCACTGCTCACTGCGGCACCAGGTCCCGTCCGTGGCCCGCTTTGTGTACGGGGAGTACGACGGGCCCGACGAACTGGTGCTGCTGGTCATCGACCCGGAGCAGCTGACGGCCCCCCTGCGCTACGAGGCCCCGAAGCCCGGAGGCGAGGAGTTCCCGCACGTCTACGGGCCGATACCGGTGTCCGCCGTGGTCGATGTGGAGGCCTGGGACGGCGGGTCGGCGGCACCGGCGTGACGGAGGCGGGGGGACACCGCCGGGCATGGTGGTGGGCGGTCGGAGTGTGGGCAGCACTGGTGCTGGCGGGCGGCGGCCTCACGCTGTGGCTGCAGGGTGAGAACGAGCCTGATCCTCCGGCCCGCTGGGAGCGCGCGCCGACGCCGCTGCTGTCCGCCGATGTACATGGGACGTCGTGCCCGACGCCTGCCACGGAGCCGACGATCGTGCTCTGCGCGTACACCGCCAGGTAGGGCGAGCCCGGGCGGTGACCGCGCCGCCCGCGACCGTTCAGCGCGGCAGACCGCCCGTCCAGGGGTCGCGGCCCGTCAGGCAGTACGTGCCGCCCGCCGGGTCGCACATCACGGTCCAGTGCGGGCCCGCGGCCACGAACGTGGCGCCGAGACCCTCGTGCCAGGCCCGGGTCGCGTCGATGTCCGCGCACGCCAGGTCGAGGTGGGCGGAGGTGGGGCGGTCGTGGCCGAGGCGTTGCAGGAGGATGCGCACGGGGAGGGCGGCGGACGGCCTGACCACGTGGAACTCCGGCAGGGAGCCGGGGAACGACTCCCAGCCGGTGAGGTCGCCCCAGAAGGCGACCTCGGCGTCGAACGCGGCCGGAGCGAGGTCGAGGCACACCTGGTCAAGTCGGCTCGCCGCGCCGCCGGGCCCCTCGACCACGGGCGGCCGGACGGACTCGCCGTGCCAGGGCACCGCGCAGAACAACTGGCCGCCGGGAGAGCGGAGCACGGCCCAGCCGCGATGGCCGGCGACGACGGCCGCACCGAGCCGCCGCGCCGTCGCCACGAGCCCGGCCACATCCTCGACGGCGAGATCGAGATGAGCACCGCCGCCCGCCGCCACGGCCTGCGCCTTCACACACGCATCGCCCGACTCAGGCACCAGCGTCACGAACTCGGCCCGCTCTCCCCGCGGCTCGGACAGCTTGGTCCCGGTGACGGCGGTCCAGAAGTCACCGGCCGGGCCGAACTCCCCGGAGGGCCGGTCGACGAAGGCGTACGTCCAGCGGATCGGTTCGCTCACGAGGCGCGGGGCTCATTGAAGCGCAGCATGTTGCCCGCCGGGTCGCGGAACGCGCAGTCCCGTACCCCGTACGGCTGGTCCATGGGTTCCTGGAGGACCTCCGCGCCGGACGCCTCGACCCTGGCGAAGAGGGCGTCGACGTCCTCCGTGGAGAAGATCACGCCCCGCAGGAGGCCCTTGGCGAGCAGCTCCACCATCGTCCGGCGGTCGGCGGGGGAGGCGTCCGGGTTCGCGTCCGGGGGTTCCAGGACGATCTCCACGTCCGGCTGGAGCGGTGAGCCGACCGTCACCCAGCGCATGCCCTCGAAGCCGACGTCGTTCCTGACCTCAAGGCCGAGGACGTCCCGGTAGAAGGCCAGCGCCTTGTCATGGTCGTCCACAGCGATGAAGCACTGCGAGAGTTTCACGTCCATGACGCCACACTAGATCTGCGTGCGCGGATCCGTCTGTGTATTCGGCGCTCGCCCCCGCACTGGCCGGGTCATCCGCTTTGCCACGCACGGCGGTATCACCGCCCCCTGCTCGTGCTTCCGCGCCCGGTACGCGCTCGGCGTCTCGCCCACCAGCTCCGTGAAGCGCGAGCTGAACGACCCCAGCGACGTGCACCCCACGGCGAAGCAGACCTCCGTCACGCTCAGGTCGCCGCGCCGCAGCAGCGCCTTGGCCCGCTCGACGCGGCGCGTCATCAGATAGCTGTACGGCGTCTCCCCGTACGCCGCGCGGAAGCTGCGCTGGAAGTGTCCCGGCGACATCAGCGCCGTGCGCGCCAGCGTCGGCACGTCCAGCGGCTGCGCGTACTCACGGTCCATTCGGTCGCGCGCCCGCCGCAGCCGGACCAGGTCGTCCACATCCACGTCCACAGCATGGCACGCACCACCGGCAACGGGGGCCGCTACCGGACAGATGCGGCGGCCGCCACAGGGTCGCGAAAGTCCCCGGCAAGATCCACTGGGCACGCTCTAACCTACTCGGGTGACGACCGAGCTGACGTTCCTCGCGCGGGTGTCCCATCGTGGCCGGGAGCTCAGCGGACCCCGGTTGTGCGGACTGCTGGCGCTGCTCGCCGACGAGCCGCGCGCCGGGTGCAGCGCCGCCCGGCTGGTCGACGGGCTGTGGCCCGACGAGCAGCCCGAGAACCCCACCAAGGCGCTCCAGGTGCTCGTCTCCCGGGCCCGTTCCCAGCTCGGCTCCGACGCCATCGCCGCCACCGCCGCCGGCTACCGGCTCACCCTGGACGTCGAGGCCATCGACACGTCCGCCGTCCTGCTCGCCGCCACCCGCGCCGGCCGCGCCGCGCGCGACGGGGACCACACCGCCGCCCTCGCCCACGCCGAGGCCGGCCTCGCCCATTGGGACGGCCCGCCCGGCGACGACACCCCCGACGACCCGGTCTCCGCGCTGCGGGCGGCGCGCGCGACGACGTACACGGCCCTGGTGCGCGCCCGCGCGCTCGCCCTGGCACGCCTCGGCCGGCACCCCGAGGCGGTCGAACCGCTCACCGCGCTCGCCGCCGGTCATCCACGCGACGAGGAGATCCTCGCCGAACTGCTGCGCTGCGAGGCCGCGACCGCCGGACCCGCCGCCGCACTGGCCCGCTACGACGCCTACCGCCGTGCCCTGCGCGACGACCTCGGCACCGACCCGGGCCCCGCCCTGCGCACGGTCCACCAAGAGCTGCTGCGCGACGAGGCGCCGAGCGTGCGCCGAGGCATCCCGCACGAGCCGAACCCGCTGCTCGGCCGCGCCGACGACATCGCGTCCGTGACCGGTCTGCTGCGCACCTGGCGTGTTGTGTCGGTCGTCGGCCCGGGCGGCCTCGGCAAGACCCGTCTCGCCCAGGTGGTCGGCCGCGAGGCCGAGCAGAAGGGTGTGCACTTCGTCCCGCTCGCCGGGGTGACCAGCGACGACGACGTGACCGCCGAGGTCGCCGCCGCCCTCGGGGTCGGCGAGGTCGTGCACCCGGACCTGCTCACCGGTATAGCCGGCGCCCTCGGCCCCGGCCCTGCCCTGCTCGTCCTCGACAACTGCGAACAGGTGGTGCGCGGAGTCGCCGACCTCGTCCGATCCCTGGTCTCCCTCACCCGCGACCTGCGCGTCCTCACCACCAGCCGGGCCCCGCTCGGACTGAGCTCCGAATCGGTGTACCTGCTTCCGGAGTTGAGCCTGGAGACCACCATCGAGCTGTTCGGGCAGCGGGCGCGCGCCGCCCGGCCAGGCGTCGAACTCCCCGCCGGCCCCGTCGAGGAGCTCTGCCGCCACCTCGACGGGCTGCCCCTCGCCGTCGAACTGGCCGCCGCCCGGGTCCGCGTCATGTCCGTCCCCGAGATCGCCCGCCGCCTCGACGACCGCTTCGCCCTGCTGCGCGGCGGCGCCCGGGACGCGCCCGAACGGCACCGCACCCTGCTGGCCGTCGTCGACTGGAGCTGGCATCTCCTCGACGAGACCGGGCAGCGGGCCCTGCGCGCCCTGTCCGTCTTCCCGGACGGCTTCGGCGCGTACGCGGCGGAGCAACTCCTCGGCGACAGCGATGTGCTGGAGGACCTGGTCGACCAGTCGCTGCTCAAGGTCGCGGACACCCCGTCGGGGGTGCGCTTCCGGATGCTGGAGACCGTACGGCAGTTCAGCACCGCCCGGCGCGATAAGGCGGGCGAGACCGAGCGGGTCATTGGTCAGTTCCTCGCCTGGGCCCGGGAGTTCGGGCTCGCCCACCACGCGTCCGTCCTGGAGGCGGACTCCTTCGTCGACCTGGACCCGGTCCGCGCGGAACAGGACAACCTGCTGCACGCCTTGCGCCTGGCGCTCGCCCGCGACGAGGCGCCGACAGCCGTGGCGTGCGCCGCCGTCCTGGCCGGTCTGTGGAACATCGAGTCCCGCTTCACCCGCATGGTTGCGCTGATTCAGGAGACCGGCCACCTCCTGAGCCACTTCCGGCCCGAGCCCGCGCTCGTGGAGGCCACCCGGACGGCCGCCGCGCTGTTCGCCGTCGACCTCTTCCTGCTCCAGGGCGACGGCATCCACGCACTGCGGTTCGTGACCGTGCTGCGGCGGCTGCCGCCCGCACCGCCGGACACGGTTGTCCGCGCCGTCGCGGCCGTCCTCGCCGACATGCGCACGGCGCTCGCGCCGGACCAGGGCGTCCCACCGCACAGCGCACCTCTCGTCGCCGCCGTCGTCGAGACCGTCACCGGTTACGTACGCGAGGCACGGGGCGACATGGAGGGCGCCCTCGCCGCAGCCGACCGCATGCTCGACGCCGTCAAGGACGACAGCCGTCCCGTCGTCCTGCTCCTCGCCCACTCCCGCATCAGTGAGCTCAGTCTGAAGCTGGAGCAGGGCGAGCGGGCCAGGCACCATCTGCGGGTCGCACTCCACCTCCAGGAGCGGCTCCTCGGCCAGGGCTCGGAGGAGGTCGGGATCCGCTTGGCGCTCGTCATGGCGTGCCTGCTGCTCGGCGAGGTCGACGAGGCCCAGTACTGGCTGGAGTTGTCGGTGTCGCAGCAGGACATGGACGACACCTACGGCCAGGCCACCTTCCAGCGCGGTGTGCGGGCCGAGATCCTGCTCGCCCGGGGCGACACCGAGGCGGGGCTGCGGATGTGGCGCCGGGCCGCCGAACCGTCACCGGCGGCCGAGCGGCCGGTTCTCGGCGCCGAGCCGGTCGGCCTCGAGGCATGGACCCTGGAGGTGCAGGGCGTCGCGGTCATCGCCCACGCCCAGCACGGCCGGCTCGACAAGGTGGCGGACCTCGTCGGCGAACTCCCGGGCAAACTGCGGACGCTGCTGTCCGGACCTGCCGTCGACCGGCCCGCTTACGCGGCCCACCTCGCCATCTGCGGGGTCCTGCTGCTCGCGCTCGCCCTGGTGGAGCTGGACCGCGGCGCCCCGGCCTCGGCGGCCCGGCTGCTTGCGCTCGCCGAGCGCTGTCGTCTGCTGCCCACCTTCCAGCCGACGATGTCCTCGGCCCGCGTCCGGGAGGCGGCGGAGAACGCCGACAGGGCGGCTTACGAGGACGCGGTGTCCACGTATGCCGCCCTGGAGCGCGAGGAGTTGCGGGTCAAGGCGTTGGAGCTGCTGGACGCCTCGGAGAACCGACGGTGACCGTACCCCCTCTCCCGGCTCACGCCTTGTCATAGGCCGACCGGGACCGGAGGTAGCCGTAGACGGTGAGCCCGACGCACCAGGCGACCGCGATGATCCCGCTGTTGCCGATCTCGGTGCCCATGAGCAGGCCGCGCAGGGTGTCGTTGATCGGGGTGAAGGGCTGGTACTCGGCGAACCAGCGCACGGCCGTCGGCATCGAGTCGGTCGGGACGATCGCGCTGCCGAGGAAGGGCAGGAAGGTCAGCGGGGTGGGGGCGTTGCTGGCCGCCTCCACGGTCTTGGCGCGCAGCCCCATGGAAACCGCCAGCCAGGTCAGGGCCACCACGACCAGGGTCAGCAGACCGGCGGCGGCGAGCCACTCGACGGGTGTGGCGTTGGGGCGGAAACCGGTGAGCAGGGCGGCACCGATGACCAGGACGATGCTGAACAGGGACTGGATGACGCCGCCGAGGAAATGGCCGTTCAGGACGGCCGCGCGGGAGATCGACAGCGTACGGAAGCGGTTGACGATGCCCTGGGTCATGTCGGAGCAGACGAACACCGCGACCGAGACACATCCGTAGGTGGTGGCCATGAGGATGATGCCGGGCGTCACGTAGTCGACGTAGTGGCCGTGGGCGCCGGGGCCGACGCCCGCGCCGAGGGCGTTGCCGAAGACGTAGACGAACAGCAGCAGCAGGACGACCGGGACCGCGACGAGCTGGACGGTCATGGCCGGGTACCTGATCGCGTGCTTGACGTTGCGGCGCAGCATGGTCGCCGAGTCGGTGACGGCGTAGGAGAGGGAGCTCATCGGTGGGCCTCCTTGCGGGCGGCGGAGCCGGTGGTCGTGGTCGGGGCGGCGGTGTTGGTGGTCGTGGTCGGGGCGGTGGTGGTCCCGGCTTCCGTCGTCAGGGCGAAGAACACGTCGTCGAGGTCGGGGGTGTGCACGGTCAGGCTCTCCGCCTCGATCGACTCGACCTCCAGCCAGTCGAGGAGGGACTTGAGCTCCCGGGTGCTGCCGTCGCTGGGGATCTGCAGGGTGAGCGCCTCGTCGTCGTGGGTCATGCCGTCCAGGGCGCCGACCGCTCGTTCGTACGTGGCCGGGTCCGCGAAGCGGAGCCGTACGTGGCCGCCCGGTACGAGCCTTTTCAGCTCCTCGGCGGTGCCCTCGGCGACGAGTCGGCCGCCGTTGAGGACGCCGATGCGGTCGGCGAGCTGGTCGGCCTCCTCCAGGTACTGGGTGGTGAGGAAGACGGTGACCCCGTCCGCGACCAGCTCTCGCACGATCTGCCACATGGCGTGGCGGCTGCGCGGGTCAAGGCCGGTGGTCGGCTCGTCGAGGAAGATGATGCCGGGCTCGCCGACCAGGGTCATGGCGAGGTCGAGGCGCCGCCGCATACCGCCGGAGTAGGCGGTGGGGAGCTTCTTCGCTGCGTCCGTGAGCCCGAACCGTTCGAGGAGTCCGGCACTGCGGCGACGCCCTTCCTGCTTGCCGAGGTGGTGCAGGTCGGCCATGAGGATCAGGTTCTCCTCGCCGGTGAGCCTGTCGTCGACGGCGGCGAACTGTCCGGTGACCCCGATCTGCGCGCGGACGGCGCGCGGGTCGTGGACGGGGTCGTGCCCGCCGACCCGGATGTCCCCGCCGTCGGCGGCGGTGAGCGTGGAGAGGATCTGGACGGTGGTGGTCTTGCCGGCGCCGTTGGGGCCGAGGAGCGCGTAGACGGTGCCCTCGCCGACGCTCAGGTCGAGCCCGTCGAGGACGACGTGGTCCCCGTAGGCCTTCCGCAGCCCGGTCGCTGTGATCGCGTGTCGTGTCGTCGTCATGGGAGGAGCGTGCGGGCGGCCGCATTCAGCGCGGTTTCACGGTGGTTTCACGGGGGCGGGCGGGGCGGCTTCGGGATGAAACCGGCCGGTCAGGGGCGGCGTGCGCACCTTGCAAAACCCGAGGCGGGCAAGCTCGCGGAGCTGACACGATGCCCTGCATGGACCCGACCCGCTCGCATGCCGTCGCGATGGCTGTCGATCAGGCGCGCCGCCTGGTCGCGGACCGTTGTCCGGACGCCCTGGCAGCCGTGCTCGGCGGCTCGACGGCCCGCGGCCGGGCGACGGCCACCAGCGACCTCGATATCGCCGTACTGCTCCCGGACGGGGATGTGACGCGCCGTGAGACGCTCCGGCACGAGGGGCGCCTCGCAGAGTTGTTCGCGCACACCCGGGCCGGCCTCGCGGAGATCCTCGCGTCGGACCGTGCCGGACGCCGCGGGACGATGCTGTTCATCTACGCCGAGTCGATACCACTGCACGACCCGCACGGGTATGCCGCGGCACTGCGCTCCGAGGCGCGCGCCCAGCTGGAGCAGGGTCCCGACCCGCTGACTCCACAGGAGCGCGACCTCGAGCGCTACCGGCTCACCGATCTGCTGGACGATCTGGCCGACGTTCGCGACCGGCATGAGCAACTGGCCGTGGCTGACCAGGTACTGGTTTCCGCCGCCCTGCTGCTGACGGCCCACCGCCGCGCGTGGCGAGGCGGCGGCAAGTGGCTTCCCCGCCGCCTGGTCGCCGCCGACCCGGTGCTGGGCCGCGCCCTGCTCGACGCCCGCCTCACCGTCGTCGAACACGCGGACCCGGCACCGCTGACCGCCGTGGCGTACGAGATCCTCGATCTCTTGGGCGGTCCGCTACGGGAGGGCCACTCCCGTATCTGGCACGGCGCGGACAAGGGGGCCTGACATGGGGTTCATCGGCGAGACCTGGCAGCTGGTGGCCTGTCGTACTGGCACCGAGGCGACGACGGGGTACCGACAGGGTCTCGACGGCGGTCGAGGTCGAGTTCGCCGATGGACAAGTCGCCGGGCGAAAAAGACCGCACCCGGACCGTCAAGGACGCCATGCTCGGCGGCTGGCGGACCGGGTCCGGTGAAGGGGACGCTGCAACCAACGTAATCGCAGGTCAGATGGCATGATCGAAGATCAGGCTTTCTTGGTCTCCTAGTAATGGGCCAGGTCGGTGACCTGCGGGGATCTTTCCTGTGGGGCGCTGACCTGGTCTTTTGGCGATTGGTGGCGATGGGGTGCGACGGTCTTGAGCGGGTGTCTTGCGGACTGTGTGCGGACTGCTGGGCCTCCCGCTAGGAGTCGCCACCGTCGGCACGTACGGCGAATAGCACCCGTTCCAGGGTGGCGATGCGTGGATCCTCGTCGCGACCGGCTCTTTGGGCTAGGTCTAGCAATGCTTCGAGTTCGTCTTGCGCGGCGCGTGGGTGTCCGGCCTCCCACAGCAGCTGGGCTCGCCGGTAGCGTAGGTCCCAGACAGAGTCGTGGTCCGCACCTCGTGTGTGGCCCCAGCCTTCTGCCACAATCCCGAACTGCTCAGCACTTGCTGCTGGCTGCTCCGCTCTGCTCAGGCTCTCACCGAGGTTTTTGCGTGCTGTCAACGTCTCAGGGTGATCAGGCCCAAGTGTGCGGGCCCGACGCTCTACGACGTCTCGAAACCGTGCAATGGCCTCTGTGAGCTCTCCTTGGTTCCCTAGCGCCATGGCCAGGTTGTGGTTCATCGTCAGAGTTTCTGGATGGTCGTCTCCGAGTGCCTTGCAGCATGCCGCCAGTGCCTCGCGGTACTCCGTCTCCGCTTCGGCGAACCATCCTTGGTGGCCGAGCAGGAAGGCTAGGTTGCCCCAGATGGACAGGGTCTGCCGATGGTCGGGTCCCATGACGCGCCTGCATGCCGAGAGGAGTTCGCGGTACGCGGCCTCGGCTTCGGCGGTGGCTCCCCTGTCGTCCAAGATACGGGCGAGGGAAAGCCGTGTGGCGAACGTCTCGGGATGCTCGGGCCCGAGCCTACGCTGCTGGATCTCCAGAATTGCCGACTGTTCTTCCTCTGCCTCGCCGAGATTGCCCTGGATACGCAGTACCACAGCGAGGTTGTGGCGAAGCGTCAGTATGAGGGGCTGGTCGTTCAAGTGCTTGTTGGCAGCGCCCCTGAGTGCCTCGCGGTAGACCGCCGCCGCTTCTTCGAACTTTCCAAAGTCCTTCAGGGCAACCCCGAGGCTATTTCGGGCGGTGATTGTGTCGGTATGTGCCGGACCAGACCGCTGAAGCTCCTCGTCGGCGATTTCTCGCAGCTGGCTAATAGCCTCGCGCAATCTTCCGCGCGCATGGAGAACGGTCACGAGATCGTGCTGGACATCCGAGCGTCCGGGGTCATTTTCGGGAAGAGCGCTCAGCGCGCGGTGCAACTGTTCCTCTGCTTCGTCGAAGTGTCCCTGCTGCATTAGGAGGACACCAAGCGAGGAACGGGCACGCGCGACGTTCCGGTGTGAGCCGCCGAGCGTACGCTCCTGAAGATCCAGGACGTTGCGCATCTCAGATACCGCATCGTCCGTTCGTGCAATGCGACCCAAAGACCTGGCCCACTCGAAACGGGCATTGAGCGTGACCGGATGTTGCTCACCGTGGCGTGCGATCGCTGCCTCTAGGATCGCCTTGTACTCCGATTCAGACTGGGTCAACTCACCAAGCGAGCGCAGCGCCGCAGCATGGCTGTTGCGACCGACGAGCACATTGGGATGGTCATCGATGAGTTGCTCTCTCTGCGCTGCGGTCAACTCAGCAAAGATCGCTGCTGCGCTCTTTGCGTCGAGTTCCCCTTTACCAGTCGGTCGGTGACCTGTTCGCCGCCCATGTCGATCTCGCCCGCGGCCACATGCTCCTCGGCGACCTGGACGGCACCGAGGCGATGCTCGGCTTCGTCCTCGACTCTCCGCCGGAGCGCATGTCGGCCAGTATCGTGCGTCGGCTCACCGCTCTGGGCCAGGAACTGAGCGGGCCGCAGTACGGTGGAGCCGCGCAGGCCGTACACCTGCGCGAACGACTCCAGCACACGGCCGTCCTTGCGGCCGCACCTGCCGCCCACCCTCCGGAGTTGCCGACGTGACCGAACTGTCCGCCGCACACGACGCCGCCGTCACCGACCGGGGCCGTCTCGCCGGAAGTGCCTACAGCAACGACCGGGATCTGGCCGCCCGCCAGTCGCTTTATCAGTGGCAGACGCCCCGTTACGACCTGCCAGGCATCGTCGCCGAGCAGCTGAGGGGCGTGAACGGGTGCGTGGTCGATGTCGGCTGCGGCAACGGCAAGTTCATCCAGCGGCTCCGCCAGGACCGGCCAGACCTGACTCTGCTGGGCCTGGACATCGCTCCTGGCATCCTCGCCGGTGTCCCTGGCCCGGTCGCCGTTGCGGATGCCACCCGCTTGCCGCTCGCCACGGGGAGCGCCGAGGCCGCCTTGGCGCTGCACATGCTCTACCACGTCTCGGACATCCCTCAGGCGGTCAGGGAGCTGTCGCGCGTGGTCGCCCGTGACGGGCTGCTGCTCACCTCCACCAACAGCGATCGGGACAAAGCTGAACTCGACGACTTGTGGCAGCGGGCCGCCGGCGACGTGCTCGGCACCGGACGCGGCCCGGCCCGCATCTCGCTCAGCGCCCGCTTCTCCCTGGAGAAGGCCCCGGCCTTCCTGGGGGAGGAGTTCGGCCGCGTCGAGACGATTGAACTGCCCGGCACCATCACCGTCCGCGACGCCGAACCCGTGGTTGCGCACATGGCCTCGTACCAGGCATGGGCGGACCAGCACGACGTGCCCTTCGAGGCCACGATCGAGCGGGCCCGCACCATCCTGGACGAACACATCTCCCGGCGTGGGGCGTTCGAGATCCACTGCCGGGGAGGCATCCTCGTCTGCCGCCGTTAGCGGCGGCGGGCACGTTCCGTTTGGTGCCCGCGCGTCGGGGTGGGGACGGGCTGTGGTGCCGACGTAACCGTCGTGGTGCGGCGGGTGCTTTGCGTGCGGGCCGCTTGTGCACGCCGGTTCGGCTGGGCAGTGATGCGCCAAACGAGGGCGAGCCCCTCAGCTACCGCCGCTGGGAGACGGAGTGGAACTGCGCCCGCAGGACGCTCCAGGCGGCGGAGAGCGAGGCGGCCGAGCGCGAGGGCCGCAAGCCCGTCGAGCTGCCCCACATGGTGACCCACGACCTGCGCCACTTCTTCGCCTCTGCGCTTATCGCCGGCGGAGCGAGCGTCAAGCAGGTCCAGCTGGTCCTCGGCCACGCGTCCGGCGTCATCACGCTGCGGATCTACGCCCACCTCTGGCCGGGTGAAAAAGGCCGCACCCGGACCGTCATGGACGCCGTGCTCGGCGGCCTGTGGGCCGGGTGCGGACAAGGAGACACTGCAACCAACGTAATCGCAGGTCAGAGGGCATGATCGAAGATCAGGCCTTCTTGGTCTCCCAGAAGATCTTGTCGATCTGGGCGATGTAGTCCAGCGCCTTCTGGCCCGTCGCCGGGTCCGTCGACGCCTTGGCGGCCGAGAGGGCCTTCAGGGCGTCGTTGACCAGCTGGTGCAGCTCCGGGTACTTCTCGAAGTGCGGGGCCTTGAAGTAGTCGCTCCAGAGCACCGAGACGTGGTGCTTGGCGAGCTCGGCGCGCTGCTCCTTGATGACGGTGGCGCGAGCCTGGAAGTGCGGGTCGTCGTTGGCGGCCATCTTCTCCTGCACGGCCTTCACCGACTCCGCCTCGATGCGGGCCTGGGCCGGGTCATAGACGCCACAGGGCAGGTCGCAGTGGGCGCTGACCTTGACCTTGGGGGCAAACAGGCGGGAGAGCATGAAGCTGTCCTTCCTCGTGATCGTCTTCTCAGGTGGGACATTACTCCGTGGGGGACGGGTTTTCGCGAGTGCCCCCATGGGCTTACGACAAAAGTCCAGGGTGAGACTGGGACTGGTGGAGGATCGGACCGGGGAGGTGCCGGTGATGCCGGAGCTGTCACAGGAGACCGAGCGTACGAGGGCCTTGCTGCCGTTCGGGGCGGCCGAGGTGACGGGACCGTCCATGGTGCCCACGCTGCATCACGGGGACCGGCTCCTCGTCCAGTACGGGGCGCGTGTCCGGCCGGGGGACGTCATCGTCCTGCGGCACCCCTTCCAGCAGGACCTGCTGGTCGTCAAGCGCGCCGTGGAACTGCGCGAGGGCGGCTGGTGGGTGCTCGGCGACAATCCGTACGCGGGCGGGGACAGCACCGACTACGGCACCGTTCCCGAGGAGCTCGTCCTCGGGAAGGTGTGGTTCCGTTACCGGCCGTTGAAGGAGGGTCAGCGCTCGCCGCTCACGCTGGTGCGCTGGGTGCTCTCCGCAGCGCGGCCCGTGCTCTCCGACCGGTCCGCCTCCAGGCGTTTGCGGGCGCGGTAGGCGGCCACGTTCGCGCGCGTGGCGCAGCGGTCCGAGCAGTACCGCCGGGAGCGGTTCGTCGAGGTGTCGAGGTATGCGTTGCGGCAGGGGGCCGCCTCGCACAGGCCCAGGCGGTCCACGCCGTATTCCGTGAGGTGGAAGCCCAGGCCCATCACGGCGATGGCCGCGTAGCCCGCGGTCGCGTTCGACGGGTGGTCCGCGAGGTGCATGTGCCACAGCGGGCGGCCGTCGTCGTCCCGGTGGTCGTGCCCGGAGATCTGCGGGCTCACCGGGAACTCCAGGAGCAGGGAGTTCAGCAGGTCCACCGCGAGCGTCTCGTCGCCCTGGTCCGCCGCCTCGAAGACGGCGCGCAGCCGGGCCCGGACCGAGCGGAACCGGGTCACGTCGGCGTCGGTGGCTCGGCGGGCCGCCGACTGGTTGGCCCCGAAGAGGTCACGGACGGCCTCCACCGAGGTGAGCGAGTCCTTGCCCCGAGCCGGTTCCTCGCTGTTCACGAGGCGGACGGCATAGTCGGAGTAATAGGCCAGTTGCACTTGTGGTCCTTACGAGGCGGCTCTATCGTCGTGGGTGCGGTCACGTAACAGATGATCGTGGTTCCAGGGTATTACGCAGTCGAGTGAAGAAGGGGCTTCCATGACCACAACGGCCGGATCCACGGCGGGCACCGACTGGCAGGCATGGCAGGAGAGCTGGGACCGGCAGCAGGAGTGGTACATGCCGGACCGCGAGGAACGCTTCCGGATCATGCTCGACATGGTCGAGGCCCTCGTGGGGACCGAGCCGCGCGTCCTCGACCTGGCCTGCGGCACCGGCACCATCACGGCCCGGCTTCTCGCCCGCTTCCCCAAGGCCACCAGCACCGGCGTCGACCTCGACCCCGCGCTGCTCACCATCGCCCGGGGCACCTTCGAGGGCGACGGCCGCGTCACGTTCGTCGAGGCCGACCTCAAGGACCCCGACTGGCCCGCGCGGCTGCCGTACGGCGTGTACGACGCGGTCCTCACGGCCACGGCCCTGCACTGGCTGCGCGCCGAACCCCTCGCTGCCCTCTACGGTCAGGTCGCGGAACTCGTCCGCTACGGAGGCGTCTTCATGAACGCCGACCACATGATCGACGACACCACACCGCGGATCAACGCGGCCGAGAGCACCCAGCGGCACGCCCGCATGAATCAGGCCATGCGGAACGGTGCCCTCGACTGGGCCGAGTGGTGGGCGCTGGCCGCCAAGGACCCCGTACTCGCCGCGCCGACCGCCCGCCGCTTCGAGATCTACGGCGCCCACGCCGACGGCGAGATGCCGTCCGCCGCGTGGCACGCGCGCGTACTGCGCGACAAGGGCTTCACCGAGGCCCGCCCGGTGTGGTGCTCGCCGTCGGACACGCTGCTGCTCGCGCTCAAGTAGGTTCCTCGCGCGTCCGGTTGAGGCGGTACGCAAAAACCGTCTGGCAGACGCCCCCGCAGAAGGCTGTGCAGCCCGCGTACAGCGGCGCCGAGCTGAACGCACGCCCGCTCCTGAAGGACGGAACCCTGCTGATGAACATCCCCGACTGGACGGGCTTCCTCGGTCAGGGCTCCCAGGGCCCGCTGCTCAAGACGTACCCGCTGACCCGCGCGCAGCTGCACGAACTGGCCCTGAAGAGCGAGCTGTTGCCGTAGGGCAGCAGTAGGGGAGCAGACGAAAGGGGCGGTACGGGGATCCCGTACCGCCCCTCATCGTCCCTACCGCTACAGCACCTTCGACAGGAACGACTGCGTCCGCTCGTGCTGCGGGTTCGTCAGCACATCCCGGGGGTTGCCGGACTCGACCACCACGCCGCCGTCCATGAAGACGAGCGAGTCGCCCACCTCGCGGGCGAAGCCCATCTCGTGGGTGACGACGACCATCGTCATACCGGACTCCGCGAGGTCGCGCATGACGTCGAGGACGTCGCCGACCAGCTCCGGGTCGAGGGCCGAGGTCGGCTCGTCGAACAGCATCAGCTTCGGGTCCATCGCGAGCGCCCGGGCGATGGCCACGCGCTGCTGCTGGCCGCCGGAGAGCTGCGAGGGGTAGTGCCCGGCCCGGTCCGCCAGGCCGACGCGCTCCAGGAGCTGCATCGCGCGCTCCTTGGTCTGGGCCTTGCTCGCGCCCTTGACCTGGACCGGCGCCTCGATGACGTTCTCCAGAGCGGTCATGTGCGGGAACAGGTTGAAGCGCTGGAAGACCATGCCGATGTCCCGGCGCTTCAACGCGACCTCACGGTCGCGCAGCTCGTACAGCTTGTCGCCGTGCTGCCGGTAGCCGACCAGCTCGCCGTCCACGTACAGCCGCCCGGCGTTGATCTTCTCCAGGTGGTTGATGCACCGCAGGAAGGTCGACTTGCCGGAGCCGGAGGGGCCGATGAGGCAGAACACCTCGCCGGACTTCACCTCCAGGTCGATGCCCTTGAGGACCTCGACCGCACCGAAGGACTTGTGGACGCCCTCGGCCTTCACCATGAGGGTGCCGGACCCGCTGTTCTTGACGGTCTTCTCGGTCATGCCGCGACCTTCCTGCTCGAGAAGGACGTCAGATGGGCCCTTACCTTCTGCCACGGGGTCGGCGGCAGCTGCCGGCTGGAGCCGCGCGCGTAGTACCGCTCGATGTAGTACTGGCCGACGCTGAGGACCGACGTCATGATCAGGTACCAGGCGGCCGCGAGGAAGTACATCTCCACCGGGGCGCCGGAGGTCTGGCCGATGTCCTGGGCATAACGGAAGAGCTCGGGGAACTGGACGGCCGCCACGAGCGAGGTCGTCTTCAGCATGTTGATCACTTCGTTGCCCGTCGGCGGCACGATCACGCGCATCGCCTGCGGGATGATGATCCGCCGAAGCGTCTTGCCGTGGCTCATGCCGAGCGCGTGGGCCGCCTCGGTCTGGCCCTCGTCGACCGCGAGCAGGCCGGCGCGGCAGATCTCCGCCATGTACGCCGCCTCGTTCAGACCGAGGCCGAGCAACGCCGTCAGCAGCGGCGTCATGAAGTTCGACCAGTAGTCCTTGTAGAACGGCATGAGGTTGACGTACTCGAAGACCAGGCCCAGGTTGAACCAGAGGAACAGCTGGACCAGGACCGGGGTGCCGCGGAAGAACCAGATGTAGAACCATGCGATGGACGAGGTCACCGGGTTCTTCGACAGGCGCATCACCGCGAGGATGATGCCGCCGACGATGCCGATCAGCATGGACAGGACCGTCAGCATGAGGGTCTTGCCCACACCGGTCAGGATGCGGTGGTCGAAGAAGTAGTCCGGAACCGCATGCCAGTTGATCTTGCCCTGGCCGAACGCGTAGATGATCGCGGCGAGGACCGCGATCGCGATGACGGCGGAGACATACCGCCCGTAGTGCCGGACCGGGATGGCCTTGATGGCCTCCGGACCGGCCGGGGGAGTGTCCTGCGGGCCCGCCGTCTTGTCGATGTCAACAGTCACGGGTGTTGCCTTTCAGTGGCCGCGGGGGTCGCGGTCACTTGCCGCCGTTGATGGCGGACTCCTTCACGGCGCCGTCCTCGGCGCCCCACTTGGCGAGGATCTTCTGGTACTCCCCGCTCTTGATGACCGCGTTCATCGCGGCCTGCAGGGCGTCACGCAGCTGGGTGTTCTCCTTGGAGACCGCGATGCCGTACGGTGCGGCCTCGACCTGCTGGCCGACGAGCTGGAAGTCCTTGCCGCCGCCCGAGGTCTTCACCGCGTACGCGGCGACGGGGAAGTCGGAGGACGCCGCGTCCACGCCGCCCGAGCGCAGCCGGGTCTGGGACTGCTGGTCGTCGTCGAAGGCCTGGATGGTGAGCTTCTTGCTGCTCGGACACTTCTTGGCCTCGGCCTTGGCCAGGTCCTCCGAGACGGTGCCGCGCTCCACGGCGATCTTCTTGCCGCACAGGTCCGTCCACGAGTTGATGCCGCCGGTGTCGCCCTTGCGCGTGTAGATGGAGACGCCCGCGGTCAGGTAGTCGACGAAGTCGACGCCCTCGCCGACCTTCTTGCCGGTGTCGGGGTCGACACCGTCCTGGCGGTTCTTGTTGTCGGTCATCGCGGACATCGCGAGGTCGTAGCGCTTGGAGCGGATACCGGTGAGCAGGGCGTCGAAGGTGCCGTTCTGGAACTCGAACTTCACGCCGAGCTGCTTGCCCATGGCGTCCGCGAGGTCGGGGTCCAGGCCGACCGTCTTGCCGGAGGTGTCCTTGAACTCGACCGGCGCGTACGCGATGTCCGAGCCGACCTTGATGACGCCGGCCTGGCGGATCGACGCGGGGAGCTTGTCGGCCAGCGGGGCCGACGCCGAAGCGCTGCTGCTGGAGCTGCTGCTCTTGCTCTTCGTCTGGTCACCGCAGCCCGTGAGCACCAGGGTGCCCGCGACCGCGATTGCGCCGACCGCAGCTATCCGGGAGCGCGTGGCGGTCGTACGACGGGTGGAGCTTGCGGTCATGGTGGGTTCCTCCGGCGGGATGGGTTGTGCCGATGGTCGACGAGAACACACACCATCGGGTGTCGCGACCTCGTGTATTCGAGGCATCTTGCCATTCGGACTCAGGCATTCAGGGGACTCGCTATGTCAAAATCGGATAACGGGTGACCCCCGAACCGCCTCGGATGGCCTACCAAGGCCGCACCTTGTGCGGGAATCCCTCATTCCGGCCGGAAGATCTTCGGCACATCTCACGATGTGGTTGATCACGAGTCCGCACACGTGATCATGTGAGGACGTGCTAGGGACTTGTCCACATTTTCGGCCATGAGTCATCTCACCGGCGTGTGACCTTCGCGCTATCGACTCGTCCCGGACACCATCCGTCCGGTAAGAAGGTTCGTTACACCCCTCATCAGGGGCTCAGGGCGCGTGTGCGGCGCGCCCGTCGCGTATGCACCCGTACGCATCAGTCACGTGGGTCATACGCGGTGCCCGCCCACCCCTCACCAGGAGTGGACACCCTCAAACCATGAAGACCTAAGGGGTACAAGACAGTGGCAGCGGAGATCGTCAATCCTCGCAGCGACAGCAATACGGATCAGGACGGCGGCGTCGAGCCCCACGATTCCTTCGATCCGGCGTTCGCGCTGCACCGCGGCGGCAAGATGGCAGTGCAGGCCACCGTGCCGATCCGCGACAAGGACGACCTGTCCCTGGCGTACACGCCCGGCGTCGCCCGGGTGTGCACGGCCATTGCGGAGAAGCCGGAGCTGGTCAACGACTACACGTGGAAGTCGTCGGTCGTCGCCGTGGTGACGGACGGCACGGCAGTGCTCGGTCTCGGGGACATCGGTCCCGAGGCATCCCTCCCGGTGATGGAGGGCAAGGCGATCCTGTTCAAGCAGTTCGGCGGCGTGGACGCGGTCCCGCTCGCGCTGGACTGCACGGACGTGGACGAGATCGTCGAGACCGTGGTCAGGCTCGCGCCCTCCTTCGGGGGCGTGAACCTGGAGGACATCTCGGCACCGAGGTGCTTCGAGATCGAGCGCCGGCTCCAGGAACGGCTGGACATCCCGGTCTTCCACGACGACCAGCACGGTACGGCCGTGGTGACGCTGGCGGCGCTGCGGAACGCCGCGCGGCTGACCGGGCGGGCGCTCGGGGATCTGCGTGCGGTCATCTCGGGCGCGGGCGCGGCCGGGGTGGCGATCGCGAAGATGCTGGTGGAGGCCGGTATCGGAGATGTCGCGGTCGCCGACCGCAAGGGCATCGTGTCGACCGACCGGGACGATCTGACCCCCGTCAAGCAGGAACTGGCCGGGTTCACCAACAAGGCGGGGATCGCCGGCTCGCTGGAGCACGCCCTCGCGGGCGCCGACGTCTTCATCGGCGTCTCCGGCGGTACGGTGCCGGAGGAGGCCGTGGCCTCGATGGCGGAGGGCGCCTTCGTCTTCGCGATGGCCAACCCGAACCCCGAGGTGCACCCGGACGTCGCCCACAAGTACGCGTCCGTGGTGGCCACCGGGCGGTCCGACTTCCCGAACCAGATCAACAACGTGCTGGCGTTCCCCGGCATCTTCGCCGGAGCCCTGCAGGTGCGGGCGTCCCGCATCACCGAGGGGATGAAGATCGCGGCGGCCGAGGCGCTGGCGGGGGTCGTCGGGGACGATCTTGCGGCCGACTATGTGATCCCGTCACCGTTCGACGAGCGGGTGGCCCCGGCGGTGACCGCCGCTGTCGCGGCGGCGGCGCGGGCCGAGGGGGTTGCCCGGCGCTAGCGCCGGGCCGGCGGGCGGGGTTGGTTCACCCGCCCGCCCTACGCAGCTGCGGGCAGTCGTGCCGCTGGGGCGGCAGGGTGGGCGATGGGGGTCCCCTGCTCGAGCGACGCCGAGAGCTTGGGGGAGGCACCCGGCCGGCGCCGGGCAGCGAAACCCACGCCCGGCCCACGCTCGCGCCGGGCAAACGCGCGACCGCCGGTCAGTGAAGCCCGTGTCACAGGCGACGTTGGTTCCGTCCAACCCCGGCGGAGCCTATCGTCAAGGTCATGTTCGCTGCCTACGCCGCCCGCATCGACCGCGACCACCCCCTCAACGGCCTCGAGTTGGGAGAGCGCCCGGCCCCCGAGCGCCGGCCCGGCTGGACGACCGTGAGCGTCAAGGCCGCCTCCCTCAACCACCACGACCTCTGGTCCCTGAGGGGCGTCGGTCTCTCCGAGGACAAACTCCCGATGATCCTCGGCTGCGACGCGGCCGGCGTCGACGAGGACGGCAACGAGGTCGTCCTCCACTCGGTCATCGGCCAGACCGGTCACGGCGTCGGAGCCGACGAGCCCCGCTCGATCCTCACCGAGCGCTACCAGGGCACCTTCGCCGAACAGGTCTCCGTCCCCAGGTGGAACCTCCTGCCCAAGCCGAAGGAGATCTCCTTCGAGGAGGCCGCCTGCCTCCCCACCGCCTGGCTGACCGCCTACCGCATGCTCTTCACCAATGCCGGTGTACGCCCCGGCGACTCCGTCCTTGTCCAGGGTGCCGGCGGTGGTGTCGCAACGGCAGCGATCGCGCTCGGCAAGGCGGCCGGTCTGCGGGTCTTCGCCACCAGCCGTGACGAGGCCAAGCGCAAGCGGGCCCTGGAGCTGGGCGCGGTGGAGGCCCTGGAGTCCGGGGCGCGGCTGCCGCAGCGGGTCGACGCCGTCATCGAGACCGTCGGCGCCGCGACCTGGTCCCATTCCGTCAAGTCCCTGCGGCCCGGCGGCACGATCGTCATCTCGGGTGCCACCAGCGGCGACCGCCCCTCCCACGCCGAACTCACCCGTATCTTCTTCCTGGAGCTGAAGGTCGTCGGCTCCACCATGGGCTCCAAGGACGAACTGGAGGACCTGCTCTCCTTCTGCGCCGCCACCGGCGTGCGTCCCGTCATCGACGAGGTCCTTCCGCTCGACCGGGCCCGCGAGGGCTTCGAACGGCTGGAGGCCGGCGACCAGTTCGGCAAGATCGTGCTGACCATGAACTGACCGCGAACTGACCGCGAATCGGCTACGAAGCGGCCACCCCTCGCGTTTCCCGTCCACGGCGGGCTCGGAACCCTTTCGAGCCCGCCGTTCGCATGTCCGCGCACCTTTCATGTCAACCAGGGTTGACGTGAGCCGCGATGTCAACCTAAGTTGACATCATGACCGAAGCAACGGATCTCGCCGAGCGCGCGGGCGACCGTGATCCGAGGATCGGGCTGCGGGCCGTCGCCGCGCTGCGGAGGCTGCTGGAGCAGCTGGAGGCGGTGCAGGTGCGCAGCGCGCGCAACCAGGGCTGGTCGTGGCAGGAGATCGCCGCGGAACTCGGAGTCAGCAGGCAGGCCGTGCACAAGAAGTACGGGAGGCAGTGATGTTCGAGCGGTTCACCAAGGACGCCCGCGCGGTGGTCACCGGCGCGGTCGAGCACTGCGAACGGACCGGTGAGGAACGCGTCGACGAGGCGCACCTGCTGCTCGCCCTCCTCGATCGCGAGGGCAGCCGCGCCGCGTTCGCCCTGACGTCTCTCGGGCTGACGGGACGGCGGGACGCGATCGGGCGGGACCTGGCCGAGGCACGCCGCCGCGGCGGCCTCTCCCGTGCCGACGCCAACGCCCTCGCGGGGCTCGGCATCGACCTCACGGAGATCGTCTCCCGGGTCGAGGAGGCGCACGGGGAGGGCGCGCTGGCGCCGGGCCGCACAGGTGGCGTACGACGGTCCGGACGTCGCCCGTTCACCCGTGGCGCCAAGGACGTCCTCACTCGGTCCCTGCGTACCGCCGTCGCCCACGGTGACCGGCACATCGGCGACGAGCACCTGCTCCTCGCCCTGACCGCCCGCCCCGGCGTCCCGTCCGAGGTGCTCGCCGACCGCGGAGTCACCTACGCGGCCGTGGAGCGCGTGCTGTGGGGCGGGGGAGAGGCGAAGGCCGGGTGAGCCCCACGACGGTGGCGCCCGGCAGGGGACGGGGACCCTAGGGTGGGTTTCTGTGGCAGTGTCTGTAGCTGCCGCTGTGGGCTGCCGTTGTGCGCAGTTCCCCGCGCCCCCTAGTGGGTGCTACCTGCTGTCGCTCACCTGCGGGTTGTCCGTGGCTGGGCGCGCCCACGCGGCGGAGCCGCATATCGACACGGCCCGCGCCCCTGATAGGGCGCCATCTGCTGTCGGCGACCTGCGGGTTGTCTGTCCGTGGCTGGGCGCGCCCACGCCGCGGAACCGCAAATCGACACGGCCCGCGCCCCTATCGGGGCGCCGCCCCTGGAGGGGCGGCCTCACCCCTTCCCTGATCGCAGCGTCGCCCCTATGTGGGCCGCCGCCGTCGACAAGTGGCGGCGGGCCTCGCGGAGTTGTTCCTCCGTCACGCCGTGGTCGCGGGCCGCGTCGCGGATGTCGTCGCGGAAGCGGTCCAGGAGACGGTCGAGGGCGCGTGCGGGGTCGCCCGGGAAGTCCTCGTGCGCCCAGGACGGTTCGTAGGCGCCGGGGAAGTCCTCGGGGGTCGTCGAGTACTCCGGCTCCTTCACCGTCTCGGTGCGGCCGAAGCCGAGGTCCTTGCCGAACTCCTTGCCGAAGTCCTTCCCGAATTCGCCGAACTCCTTGGCCATTTCGGTGAGCCCCTCCCGCACCCCCGTCGGCCAGTCGCCCCGCGCGAAGTGGTCCTGCACATGCTCCTGAACCCGCTGCGCTATACGCTGCAGCTCCTGCTGTGCCTGGGAGCGCGCCTGCTCCTGCGCCTCCTTGGCCTGGCGGCGCGCCCGCTGGGCCTCCTCACGGGCCCGCCGGCTCTCGTCCTTGGCGCGCCGGGCCTGCTCCTTCCACTCCTGCTTGACGCGGCGCATCTCCTCCTTGGCGGCGCGCCACGCCTCCTTCTCGGACTGGTCGCCGTACTCCTCGTACCCGCCGCCGTTCTCCTTGGTGCCCCGTCGGGCCTCGGAGACCGCGGCTCGCATCTCACGGCGCAGATCGCCCGCGGCGCCCCGGACGTCCGCCCGGATCTCGGCGGCCAGCTCGGCGACGGACTCGCGGATCTCCAGCTCCAGATCGGCCAGCTCACCGCTGCGGTCCGCCAGTTCGGCGCGGCCCGCGTCCGTGATCGCGTAGACCTTGCGTCCGCCCTCGGTGGTGTGCGTGACCAGGCCCTCGGCCTCCAGTTTGGCCAGCCGCGGGTAGACGGTGCCTGCGGACGGTGCGTACAGCCCCTGGAAGCGCTCCTCCAGCAGCCGTATCACCTCGTATCCGTGGCGCGGCGCCTCGTCGAGCAGCTTCAGCAGGTAGAGCCGCAGTCGTCCATGGGCGAAGACGGGAGGCATGTCAGAGCCCCTTCTGCTCGGTCGGGCCGCCGGCCGTGCCGCCGGAGGAAGGGTCGGACGGGACGGCGGTGTCGCCAGTGGTGTCGCGGGGCGTGTCCGGGGGAGAGGCGTCCCGTGGACCGGGCGCGTCCCATGGCTCGTCCTCCGCGGCCGGGCGGCGGAGCAGGGCGATGGAGCCGGAGAGCGTCGTCGCCTTCAGCCGGCCGTTGCCCCCGCCCAGGCGGCCCGTGATCTTCTTGGCGCCCCACTGGCCGGACACGCGCAGATCGTCGAAGGCGTTCGACACCGCGCCGCTCGCCGTGTTCGCCTCGACCTCCGCGTCCGCCGGGTGGGGGAGGCGGACGGCGATCTCTCCGGAGACGTTCGTCAGGTGGGCGTCCACAGGGCCGCTCGTGGGGTCGAGGTCCAGGATGATCGAGCCGCTCACCGATTCGGCCTTCACGAACGGGCAGGTGCCCTCGATGACGGTCAGATCGCCCGAGACGGAGTTCATCCGCAGCTCGCCGGTGACGCCCTGGGCCTCCACGTTCCCCGAGACCGTGGAGGCGTGGACCGAACCGGAGAGGCCGACCAGTGTCGTCTCACCCGTGACGCCCTTCACCGCGGCGCCGCCGTCGATCCCGGAGACCATGGCGTTGGCCCCTATCGCGCCCACCTCCACGCGTGTGGACGCAGGGACGGCCAGGGAGACGACCGCGCTGCGACGCCAGCCCTTCAGGTCGAGCCACTTGCGGAAGCCCTTCCAGGGGAGATCGTCGTACTCCACCGTGAGGGTGCCGTCCTTCTGTGTCACCGTGAGTGGCGGGCCCTCGATCTCCGAGACCTCCAGACGCGCGGAACTCTCGTCGGTGCCCACGACGTTCACCGTTCCGTTGACGATGCGCACATGCAGTGCCGTCACGGGGGCGTCGAAGGTGAGCTTCTTCGGCTCTGCGACGGACCACTCGGACATGGTGCTGACCTCCTCGGCCGGTGCGGGCGCGCGTACGTGACGGAACCATCCAACACGCCATATCGCGTCTTCCGTTATTCACGATATATCGTGGATACGGAAAGTCAAGACACCCGTTCTGGTGAACCCCCGAGGAGAAAAGTGGACGAAACTGCCTAACGTGGGGCTATGTCGACGGAAGACCGCGCCATCGGACCCGCTCCCGGCGGCCTGCTGCTGTGCCGGGCGGATCCCGCTTCCGTCGCTCCCGCCGCCCAGCTGCTCCGCGAGCCGATGGTGCTCACCCGGGCCGGCCCCGGGTGGAGCGCACTGGTCCCCGAGGGCCGGCCCTGGCTGGACGGCGGTGAACCCGTCGACCGCGTCCTCGCCGGCTGGGCCACCGCGCTCGCGGTGGGCGCCCCCTGGCCCGTACTCGCCCTGTGGTGGGACGCGGACCGCGCCGGCTACACCCTCGCCGCCGGATTCCGCCGCCCCGTGGGCTACGTGTGGCTCGCGAACGGCACCCCGGCCGGCGAGGACGAGGCGATGCGCACGTTCGCGGCCCGTCTCGGCCTCGACCCCGTCCACGACATGCAGGCCCTGGAGCATCTGACCGCACCCGACACGGGGGTGGACGCACGGGCCCGCCTCCGCGGCCTCCTCGCCGTCCTCACGCGCGCGGGACTCACGCTTCCCCCGGACCTGACCCCCGGCGCGGCGTCCGGGCGCCTGCGTGCGGCGGCCCGGGTCCGCCCCGACGCGGAGGAGATCGAGTGGCCGGGCCGGCGCGACGCCCTCCGCGCGGCACGCGACGCGGTCGGCAGCACGCGCCTCGGCCCCTGGCTCCCGTGGGCGGCCACCCCGAAGGCCCGCGTCCTGGCCCTGACCCAGGTGGCGGCGGGCCTCCCGCTCACGGCGTGGGGCCTGCGCCACCGCAGCGGCGGCTGGCTGGTCGCAGGCGCGCTGCTCCTGGCACACGGCGCACTGGGTCTGGTGTACGACCTGGCACGCCCCCGAGACTGACGCCCGCCCGGCGGACCGGCGTTACTCGTCTTCCTCGTCTTCCTCGTCGTCCAGTCGCGCGAGCCAGGTCGCGAGCCGCTCCACCGGCACCTCGAAGTCCGGGTTGAGGTCGACGAACGTACGCAGCTGCTCGGCGAGCCACTCGAAGGTGATCTCCTCCTCGCCGCGCCGCTTCTCCAGTTCTTCGATGCCTCGGTCGGTGAAGTACAAGGTGCTCTCCTGAAGGCGCCGGTGGGGGTCTCACCTCCAGGTTAAGCCGCGTGCGAGCGCACCGAATCGCCCCCCGTCCTGTGCGGTTCCCGCACCTCACGCGCGCGTGGGCGGGCAGAATGGGCCCACGGACGGCCAGGAGCCACAACAGCAGCGGGGGCCGGGCAGGCCGGGCCCGCGTACGGGGGACGTGATGGAACGGAAGATCCAGGAGATCGAGCTTCCCGGCGGCGAGAAGATGCTCGCGAGGGTCAGTGTCCTGGAGTCCCAGGAGATGCCCGGCGCAGACGAGTTCGCCTACGAGGACGTCGGCGCCCTCGACCACATGACCGCGCGGATCGACCGGCTGAACGAGCTCGTGCGCGGCGTCGGCGGCGCCGTCCTCGAAGCGGCGAGGTCCGTCGGCCCCGACGAGGTCAGCGCCACCTTCGGCGTGGAGCTCGCGCTGAAGCCGGGAAAGGCCGTCGCGCTGCTCGCGGACGGCGAGGCCAAGGCGGCGCTGTCGATCACCCTGACCTGGCGCGGGAACGCCGCCGGACGCGGGACGGGAGCGCAGCCCGGTCCGCCCTCCGCCGTCACGGCCCTCCCCGCGGCCCGGAACGCCGACGACACGGGTGACACGCCCGGCCGGGACTCCGCCTCCGCATGACCGCGCACAAGCTCGACGTCCTCACCAGCCGTGCCACCGTCCGGATCGGTCCGGCCGCGGAGCCCGACACCCTGTGGGGCAGCGGGTTCTTCGTCGCGCCCGGCTGGGTGCTCACCTGCGCCCACGTCCTGCCGATCGGCAGCGGCCCGGAGCGCGTGGGCGACCTGCGGGTGCACGGTCATGGCTTCGACGCCCCGGCCGGGCTCGCCTACTGCCTCGGCGGCGGCCCCGACCCGGAGCAGGACCTCGCCCTCTTACGACTGCGGGAGGACGTGGACCACCTCTGCGTACGGCTCACGGATCGCTCCGATCCTCCGCTGGGCGTCACCGCGTACGGCTGGCGCACGCCCGCGACCGGGGTGCCGCAGCGCTGGCAGGGGAAGAGCGAGTGCAACGGCAGGGACGGACCGTACGGGCTGACCATCGAACCCCGGACGGAGATCCCCCACGGGGCGTCGGGAGGCCCCCTCCTCGACCACGAGCGAGGCGCGGTCGTGGGCATCGTCAAGGCACGCCGGGCAGGCAAGGACGGCGGGCTCGCCGTCGCAGCGGCCGCTCTGCACGGACTCCGCGAGGCGCGGCCCGTCGGCGGCGCGGGCGAACTGGGCCACGACCCCTACGCCGCCCTGATCCGCGCCCACGACCGCTGGCACCACGGGACGACAGGCCCCGGCAGCTGGGTGCGGGCCCAGAACGAGCTGGCCGCCGCGGGCCCCGGGCAGCCGTGGCGCCCCGTGGACGCCGCCGCGGCCGCGGCACTGCTGGCCGAGCTGCCGCCGCCCAGGTCGCCGGCCCGGCTGCAGCGGCTGATCACCAAGGTGCTGGGCGACGAACCTTGGTGGGAGGACGAACTGGCCCCGCGCGACTGGCGCGACGGCCACGGCCGGCTCCCCGATCACGCGGACGGCGCCGACATCGTCTCGCTGCACTATCTGCGGGCCGTGGCCCATGTGTCCAAGCTGCGGGCGGCTCGGCAGGCGGAGGCGCTGGAGTCCTGGGTCCGGGAGCGGGCGGCGCGGCTGCCGTCCCCCATCGGCCGGCTGGTCACGGAGATGGACATGTCCGCGTACACCCCGGACCCGCCCGACGAGGAGCCGGCCGCCACCGTGGGGCCGTCACCCGCCCAGCGGCTACCCGGTTCCGGGTCCGCCGGGTCCGCCGGGTCCGCCGGGTCCGCCGCGTCCGTCGCGTCCGCCCGGTCCGTCGGGTCCGTCGGGTCCGTCGGGTCCGTCGCCTCCGCCGCGTGTGACGAGGGCCCCGTCGTGGCCGTCGAGCTGGAGCCCGACGTGTACCGTCCGCGCGCGTTCCACTGGCGGATCTGGTCCTGGTACGGCACCGCCGACACCGCACGGCCGCTGGACCAGAGCCCCGACGACGAGCCGACGCCGCTCGCCGGGCTGCCCTACGTGCTGGACAGGCCGCTGCGCCGGGCGTTCGGCCTGCTGGACACGGGGGAGCGGCGCGCCCGGCTGGAACTCGCGCTGCCCGTCGAGCACTTCGACGTGGACGTCCATCTGTGGCGGCCGCCCGTCGCGAGCGGTCTGCTGCCGCATCCCGCTGAACGCCCGTTCGGGGTGCACCGGCAGGTGGTCCTGCGCTGTCTGAAGCGGCGCGGCGAACCGGCTCAGGAGTGGCTCGAGCGCTGGCGCGGCGTCGCCGAAGGCGGTCCGAAGGCGCTGCCGATCCCGTCGTCGGCGTACGCGAGTGAACTCGGCGCGGGCCCGCCCGGCGCGGTGCCGGTGCTGTGCCGCCCGCCGGCCGAGAGCGGGGACACGCTCACCGAGGCACTCGGCGCCGGATACGGCGTCGTCCTGTGGAGCCTGCGTGCCGATCACACCCACGGCTGCGGCCCGCGCTGCGACGAACTCCACGACGGGGCCGCGGGGTTGCTCAACCGCACGCAACACGCCACCGCGCTGCCCGAGCAGCTGCGCGTGCTGCGCGAGCGTGTCAGCCTGGCCGATACGACGGCCGCCTGGGCGGAACACCTCGCGCTGCTGTACGACGATCCGCGCCGCCCCATCCCGCACCTCGACGACGTACCGGTCGAGTCGCCCTCGTGACCGCCCGACGCAAGGAGACACCGTGAGCACCCCCGACTGGTTCGTCTTCCGGGGCGACGGAGAGCCGCACGACGGCATCGGCAGGCTGCCGGCCCCGCCCCCGTGGCGCGACTTCGACGGCGGTCCGCCGGCCGGCCCCGCTCCCGCGCCGGGTTCGGAGTCCGCGCGCCGCCTGGGCACCCGCGGTCTGCGCGGGCCCGTGTGGCGCCCCGAGGAGCTGGAGCTGATCAACGCCGCGCTCTACCTGCGGCGCCCCCTCCTGGTGACCGGCGACCCCGGCTCGGGAAAGTCCACGCTCGCCCATGCCATCGCCCACGAACTCGGCCTGGGCCGGGTGCTGCACTGGCCCGTCGTGAGCCGTACGACGCTGCACGACGGCCTCTACACCTACGACGCCATCGCTCGCCTGCAGGACGTCCAGATGGCCCGGGTGAGCGGGCAGGAGTCCGGCGAGGACATCGGTGAGTATCTGCGCCTCGGCCCGCTCGGCACGGCCCTGCTGCCGTACGAGCGCCCGCGTGTGCTGCTGGTCGACGAGCTCGACAAGAGCGACATCGACCTCCCGAACGACCTGTTGAACGCCCTGGAGGAAGGCGAGTTCCACATCACCGAGCTGCAGCGGATCGCCCGCAGGCAGCCCGAGGTGCACGTCCTCACCGACGACGGCGAGCGGGCCCTCGTCGCCGGGGGCCGGATCCGCTGCCGCGCCTTCCCCGTGGTCGTCATGACCAGCAACGGAGAACGCGACTTCCCCGCTCCACTGCTGCGCCGCTGCCTCCACCTCGATCTGCCCTCGCCCCGGAACGACGAGTGGGGCGCGGCGCGTCTCGACGCCATGGTCCGCGCCCACTTCGGCGAGGCGGACGGCCCCGGCCACGATGCCCTGATCCGGGACTTCCTGCAGTCGAGCCCGGGCGCCCTGCGCGCCGCCGATCAGCTGCTCAACGCGGTCTACCTCACCCAGGAGGCCGTACGCCACAGCGAGCGGGACCGGCAGCGCCTGGCGGAACTGCTGATGCGCCCCCTCGACCAGGGCGACCGCGGACCGCGCTGATGACGAACCCGCCCCCGGAGGACCTGCCGCCGGAGGACCCGCCGCCGGAGGACCCGCCGCACTCCGCCGCAGACGGTCCGCTGAACGCGCTCGTCGAGCGGCTGCGCGGCACGCTCGGAGTCGAGCCCACGGCGCGTGAACTCGCCGAGGCGCTGTGGCTGGCCGGGCATGTGGAGCGGGCGGAGGTGCGCACGGACGCGACCGATCAGCCACCCGCGGCACGGCAGGAGCCTCCATCGCCCGGCGGCCCGGAACCGGCGCCGCCGCCCCGGCAGCCCGGGGAGACCGGCGGCGGACACCCGGGCCCCACCCGCCTGTACGCCGACCGCACCGGCCCCGGGAGCCCCGCGCCCGCCGCCGACGACGCCTTCGTCCGGGTCCGCGTACCGACGGCCACCGCCCTGCCGCAGCCGCTGCCCCTGCAACGCGCCCTGCGGCCCCTGCAGGACCACCGCCCGCCGGTCCGCGCCCGGTACCGCCGGCTGGACGAGCAGGCCACCGCGGAACGGGCCGCGGAGACCGGACTGCTGCTGCCCGTCCTGCGCTTCAGCACGCGCCGGGAGGCCCGGCTCAGGCTTCTCATGGACGCCTCGACGTCCACGGCGCTGTGGGACGGCATGCTCGACGAACTCCGGCAGATCTGCGCCGGCCTCGGCGCCTTCCGCGAGGTGTCCGTGCACTACGTCCACGAGGGCCCCGACGGCCGGCCGGGGACCAGCACGTCGCGCGCCCCGGGCGGGGCGCTGCGGGCCGTGGAGCAGCTGCGCGACCCCACCGGACGGCAGCTCACCCTGGTGGTCAGCGACTGCGCGGGTCCGCTGTGGAGCTCCGGGCGGATGCAGCGGCTGCTCCACCACTGGGCGCAGGCCGCGCCCGTCGCCGTGCTCCAGCCGCTGCCCCAGCGCATGTGGCGCCGCACGCATCTGCCCGCCGTGCCCGGCCGGCTGCGACGGCTCGAAGGGCTGGGCGCGCGGCTGGAGTTCCGGCCGTCCGACGGCCCGGGAGCACCGGGCGCGCTGCCCGTGCCCGTCCTGTCGCCGACCCGGGCCGCGCTCGGCACCTGGGCGCGGCTGCTCTCCGGCAGTACGGGGCTGTCGCTGCCGGCGGCGGCCGCGTGGGTACGGGCCGACCACGCCCCGGCCCCGCTGCGCACGGAGCGTCCCGCGGCCGACCCGTCGAGCCTCGTCCGCACCTTCCGCCGCACCGCCTCGCCACAGGCGGTACGGCTCGCCGTGACCTTCTCGGCGGTACCGCTCGCCCTGCCCGTGATGCAGCTCGTCCAGCGGGCGATGCAGCCGGAGACCGGGCCCACGGTGCTCGCGGAGGTCCTGCTCGGCGGACTGCTGAAACGGGGGGACGCCGAGGGCTGGTACGACTTCGCTCCCGGCGTGCGCGAGGAACTCCTGCGGTTGCTCCCGCGCGGCGACGCACTGCTCGTGCTGAAGCACTGCGGCGAGTACGTGGACCGGCACTTCGGCCGCCGGGCCCGGAACTTCCCGGCACTGGCCCTGGCACGGCTGACCGGGGGACCGGAGCCGGCGACGGGGGCGGAGGAGGTGCCGGGGGCGTTCGCCGAGGTGTCGGAACTGGTGGTGGGGCGGTATGGGGCGGGGGCCGCCACCCGGGCGACGTTCGCCCTGGTGTACTCCGCCGCGGATATGGAGTGGGCGCAGTGGGCGGCCGACGTGCTTCGCCCGTACGGCCACGTGAGGCCGTGGACGTGGGACCTCGACGGGCCGGACCCGGGGGCTGATCGGCCCAGGAAGGCCGCAACCGTGGTGTTGCTCCTCGGCAGCTGGTACGCGCGGGACGGCGCGCGGATGCAGCAGGTGCTGGACGAGGCCGGTGTCCTTACCGGCCCTCAGGAGCGGCTCGCCGTCGTGTCCGTGTCCGAGGACGCACTCCCCTGGGCGGGCCGCCTGGAGCCGGTCGTGCCTCTGGCGGGAGCGACCGAGCCCGAGGCCCGCCGGCGGCTGCTGGGCCGCCTGTCGCTCGACCCGGCGACGTACGGGCCACAGACCCCTGGCGCACCCTTCCCCGGCCGCGTGCGGCGCGTCCGGTATGAGGTTCCCGACCGCGACCCCGGCTTCACCGGCCCCGAGGACGTTCTGACGCGGCTGGATCAGGAGCTGGCAGGGAGTCCCGCCCCCTCGCCCGTCTGCGCCGTCATCGGACCACCCGGCGTGGGCAAGACCGCGGTCGCCGTCGAGTACGTCCACCGGCACGCCGAGGACTACGACGTCGTCTGGTGGGTCGGGGCCCAGGACCCCAGGCTCCGACGGCAGCGACTGGCCCGGCTCGCCACCGCACTCGAACTGCTGGAGGGTGGCCGGGGCGTGGACGAGAACATCGCCGCCCTGCGGGACGCGGCGCGCCGGCGGCCCCCTGATTCCCGCTGGCTGATCGTCTTCGACGGCTGGGACGACCTTCAGGGCGCCGACGAACTCCTGATCAGCGGCTGCCAGGTGCTCATCACGTCACGGGACACGGCGTGGGCCGAGGCGGTGCACGCGGTGCGGATGGACGGCGCCGACCGGGCGCAGCCGACGCGGGCCGAGGCGGAGGCCGACGTACTCGCATGGCGCGCCCTGGTTCGCGTCGACGCACCGCTCCGAGGACGGGGCGTCACCTCGGGCAGCGGGTTCTTCCTGGCACCGGGCTGGGTCGTCACGGCGGAGCACCTTGTCGCGGATCGCCACGGCCTTGGACAAGAGGCCCGGTCCACGGTCGGCGTCACCACGACGGAAGGCCGCCGGTATCAGGTCAGCCAGGTGTACGAGGTCGGTGGCGTGGCGCTCCTCCACGTGCCCGGGGCGACCGACCCCGAGTGCCTGTGGCTCAGCGACAAACCGGGCGTCGCGGTCGGCGAGGCGACGTTGTACGGAGTGACAGGCCCGCTGGACCAGCCGCACACGACCACCGTTCGGGCCGCGGTGGCGGCGGCGCGCAGCCGGGACGGGCTGGTGGTACGGGACGCCTCCATCCCGCTCGGGGCGGCGGGCGGCCCCGTCGTCGACCAGCGCGACGGCGCGGTCGTGGGTGTGATCAAGGGGCGCAGCGCGGACGGCAGCAGCGGGGGGGAGGCGGTACGCATCGGGGTGCTGCGCACCCTGTGCCGGACTCCGGGCCCTCGGGCCGAGCTGTGGCACGAGATCGTATGCGCCCACGACCGGCATCATGCCGATCGGTTCCGCGTCCTGGGACAGGAACAGACCTGGACCGGAGTGCAGACGCGGCTGGCCGCCCGGTCCTCGGCACTGGGCAAGCTCCAGCCGGCCGCACGGACCGAGCTGTACGGGCTGCTGGCCGAGCTGCCACCGCCGGAAAGCCCGCTGGTGGTGCAGGATTTGCTCGGGGAGCAGGGCGAGGACCGTTATCCGGCGTGCAGTTGGCGCGATGGCGTGGGGCATCTTCACCGTGGCGACTCCGCCGATCTCGCGCTGGTGTACGCGGCGCGCGTGTGGGCGCGGCTCGCGGAACGGGAGCCCCCGGGTGGGCGGCGGGCGCTCGCCGACCTGCGCGCCTGGGTGACCGCTGCCGTCCGGACGACCCGGGACGCAGAGCTACGCCGCGCCGTCGAGGACGTGTTCGTGCGCCTCGACACGGCCCTGTCGACATCGCGGGCAGTGGTCCTGGTCGAGATCGAGCGCGCCTTCGCCGAGGAGTTCAGCTGGCGCATGCTGTGGATGGAGGACGGCACGGAACTCGTCGTGGCGGAGGGCACCTCTCCCACGTACATGCGGGAGCTGGAGACACGGTTGCGCCCCGCCCTCGCGGAGGTGCTGGCGGACGCCGACGGCGAAGGCGGACCGGTTCCTGTTCAGTTCGAGTTGCCCGGGGAGTTGCTGTGGGCGCTTCCCGTGGAGCGCTGGCGGGTGCTGGACGCCGACTCGCCCCTGGTCGAACAGCACCCCGTCTTCGTACGCGGTCGTGACGGCGGCAACAGCCGTCTGAGGGAGCGGCGGACCCGTTGGGCGGGCCTGACTCGGGGGCCCCTGGAGAGCGTGAGGACGGGACTGGACTCGGCGCCCTCAGCCGCTGTGCCGGTCGCCTGCATGCACGCCACCCGGGTGCTCGAGGAAGGACTGGCCCGCGGCTATCCGCTGATGCTCTGGAGCCGTGCCACGCGTCATCACGACTACTGCGCGGACTTCCATGAGCGAGTGGACGAGCTTCTCCGTGAATCCGTCAACGTCCGGGAACTCCTTGCTCTCCTACGGCACTTGAGGGCGAGCCCACATGAGCGATCCATGTTCGACCCGTGGTGGCTCGACAACCTGGCCATCTACTACGACCCACCGGACAGCCTGTAACACGGCGCACCACCGAAAGGGCCCGGCCCGAGTCACACGAACTCGGGCCGGGCCCTTCCGTACTGCCGTGAGGCTTACGCCTCGAACACCTCACGCACCAGCTGCTCCTGCTCCGCCTGGTGCCGCTTCGCCGAACCCACCGCCGGGGACGAGCTGTGCGGGCGCGAGATGCGGCGCAGGCGCTCGCCGGGCGGGATGTCCGCGCCGACCGCCAGGTCCAGGTGGTCGATGAGGTTCAGGGCGATGAACGGCCAGGCGCCCTGGTTCGCCGGCTCCTCCTGGGCCCACAGGTACTTCTCGGCGTTCGGGTACTTCCTGATCTCCGCCTGGAGCTCGGCACCCGGCAGCGGGTACAGCCGCTCGAGGCGGATGATCGCCGTGTCCGTCACACCGCGCTTCTGCCGCTCGGCCTCCAGGTCGTAGTAGACCTTGCCGGCGCAGAAGACGACCTTGCGGACCGCGGCCGGGTCCACCGACGAGTCGCCGATGACCGGGCGGAACTGGCCCGTCGTGAACTCCTCCGCCTTGGACGCGGCGGCCTTGAGGCGCAGCATCGACTTCGGCGTGAAGACCACCAGCGGCTTGTGGTGCGGGTTGTGCACCTGCCACCGCAGGAGGTGGAAGTAGTTCGACGGGAGCGTCGGCATCGCGACCGTCATGTTGTTCTGGGCACAGAGCTGCAGGAACCGCTCCGGGCGCGCCGAGGAGTGGTCCGGGCCCTGGCCCTCGTAGCCGTGCGGCAGGAGGAGGGTGACGCCGGACGTCTGGCCCCACTTCTGCTCCGCCGCCGAGATGTACTCGTCGACGACGCTCTGTGCGCCGTTGACGAAGTCGCCGAACTGCGCCTCCCACATCACGAGCGCGTCGGGGCGGGCGAGCGAGTAGCCGTACTCGAAGCCCATGACCGCGTACTCGGACAGGAGGGAGTCGTAGACGTTGTAGCGGGCCTGGTCCTCCGACAGGTACTGCAGCGGGGTGTAGTCCTCGCCCGTCTCGCGGTCGATCAGTACCGCGTGGCGCTGGCCGAAGGTGCCGCGGCGGGAGTCCTGTCCGGAGAGGCGGACCGGCGTGCCCTCGAGGAGCAGTGAGCCGATGGCCAGGGTCTCGCCCATGCCCCAGTCGATCGTGCCGTCCTCGACCATCGCCGCCCGGCGCTGCAGCTGAGGCAGCAGACGCGGGTGGACGGTGAAGTGGTCGGGGATGTTGACCTGGGACTCGGCGATGCGCTTGACGACCTCCGAGGAGATGGCCGTGCCGACCGCGACCGGGAAGCCGTCCTGCGGCTCGTGCGACGGCGCCGCCACCTGCTGCGAGGTGGCCTCGCGGACCTCCGTGAAGACCTTCTCCAGCTGGCCCTGGTAGTCCTGCAGCGCCTGCTCGGCCTCTTCCAGGGTGATGTCGCCGCGACCGATCAGGGACTCGGTGTACAGCTTGCGCACCGAGCGCTTCTTGTCGATCAGGTCGTACATCAGCGGCTGGGTGAAGGCCGGGTTGTCCGACTCATTGTGACCGCGGCGGCGGTAGCAGATGAGGTCGATCACCACGTCCTTGTTGAACGCCTGGCGGAACTCGAAGGCCAGGCGCGCGACGCGCACGACCGCCTCCGGGTCGTCGCCGTTCACGTGGAAGATCGGGGCCTCGATCATGCGGGCCACGTCCGTGGCGTACATCGAGGAGCGGGACGACTCCGGGGCCGCCGTGAAGCCGACCTGGTTGTTGATGACGATGTGGACCGTGCCGCCGGTGCGGTAGCCGCGCAGCTGCGACATGTTCAGGGTCTCGGCCACCACGCCCTGGCCCGCGAAGGCCGCGTCGCCGTGGATCGCCACCGGCAGGACCGTGAAGTCCGTACCGCCCTTGTTGATGATGTCCTGCTTGGCGCGGCTGATGCCCTCGATGACCGGGTCGACCGTCTCCAGGTGGGACGGGTTGGCGGCAAGAGAGACCTTGATCTGCTCGCCGTCGAGGCCCGTGAAGGTGCCCTCGGCGCCCAGGTGGTACTTCACGTCGCCGGAGCCGTGCATCGACTTCGGGTCGAGGTTGCCCTCGAACTCACGGAAGATCTGGGCGTACGACTTGCCGACGATGTTGGCGAGGACGTTCAGACGGCCGCGGTGGGCCATGCCGATGACGACCTCGTCCAGGCGGGACTCGGCCGCGCTGTCGATCACCGCGTCGAGCAGCGGGATGACCGACTCGCCGCCCTCCAGGGAGAAGCGCTTCTGGCCGACGTACTTGGTCTGCAGGAAGGTCTCGAAGGCCTCCGCCGCGTTCAGGCGGCGCAGGATGCGCAGCTGCTCCTCGCGCTCCGGCTTGGAGTGCGGGCGCTCCACACGGTCCTGGATCCACTTGCGCTGCTTGGGGTCCTGGATGTGCATGTACTCGATGCCGGTGGTGCGGCAGTACGAGTCGCGCAGCACGCCGAGGATGTCGCGCAGTTTCATCATCGACTTGCCGGCGAAGCCGCCGACCGCGAACTCGCGCTCCAGGTCCCACAGGGTGAGGCCGTGCTCGACGATGTCCAGGTCGGGGTGCTTGCGCTGGCGGTACTCCAGCGGGTCGGTGTCGGCCATGACGTGGCCGCGGACCCGGTAGGAGTGGATCAGCTCGAAGACGCGGGCGGCCTTGGTGACGTCGTCGTCGTGCGAGGCGTCGATGTCCTTGAGCCAGCGGACCGGCTCGTAGGGGATGCGCAGGGCCTCGAAGATCTCGTCGTAGAAGCCGTTCTCGCCGAGGAGGAGGTTCGCGACGATCCGCAGGAACTCGCCGGAGGCGGCGCCCTGGATGACCCGGTGGTCGTACGTCGAGGTCAGGGTCATGACCTTGGAGATGCCCAGCTTGTTCAGGGTGTCCTGGGAGGTGCCCTGGAACTCCGCCGGGTAGTCCATCGAGCCGACGCCCATGATCACCGACTGGCCGGGCATGAGACGCGGGACCGAGTGGACCGTGCCGAGGCCGCCGGGGTTGGTCAGGGAGACCGTGACGCCGGTGAAGTCGTCCATCGTCAGCTTGCCGTCGCGGGCGCGGCGGACGATGTCCTCGTAGGCCTGCCAGAACTCGAAGAAGTTCAGCGTCTCCGACTTCTTGATCGCCGCGACGACGAGCTGGCGGTCGCCGTTCGGCTTGACCAGGTCGATGGCGAGGCCGAGGTTGACGTGCTCCGGCTTGACGAGGGTGGGCTTGCCGTCCTTCTCCGCGAACGACCAGTTCATCGACGGCATGGCCTTGATGGCCTGCACCATCGCGTAGCCGATCAGGTGCGTGAAGGAGATCTTCCCGCCCCGGGCGCGCTTGAGGTGGTTGTTGATGACGATGCGGTTGTCGAAGAGCAGCTTCACCGGGACCGCACGCACGGACGTGGCCGTGGGCAGCTCCAGCGAGGCGTTCATGTTCTTCGCGACGGCGGCGGAGGGGCCGCGCAGGGTCACCAGTTCGGGACCCACGGGCGCCTGGGCCACGGGTTCGTCCTTCTTGGGCTTGGCAGGGGCCGCGGCGGGCTTCGCGGCGGCGGGAGCGGCGGCCGCGACGGGCTTCACCGGGGCCGGCGCAGCAGCGGCGGGCTTCGGGGCGGCGGGAGCCGGGGCGGCCGGGGCCGGGGGCGC